>NZ_JBLIEK010000041.1:0-28923 GCF_047632995.1 Psychromonas sp. | reverse complement strand
ATACGAGAATATGCTTTATTTTTTTATTCATGGCCTGTTCCGGTTTTGTGATTAATAATAAATGCTTTAGTTAAAGCGATTGGAAGTTAGTATAGAAAAAAAATATAGGCTAAAAATGAAGATGAATAAAAATATAACCAATTGTATTTATTGATATTTTAATAAATAAAAGTAAATTGTGTGGAAATTGTGTGGTATTAGCTCTGAGGGTACTGTCAACTTAACAACAGCCATGCCGTTTAGTTTTGCCACCGTTTTACTCTTAGCTTTCGAGATATCGATGAATTGCTGCATAAAGTACGGCTCAAGCTATTGTAAGCAGATAAAGTGCTAGATACAAAAAAGGCTACTAGTCAATAGCGTTCAACCGTTGAATCTAACCGCTGTTATGGTCAACGCAGATATGCATCCCCCCTTTCAATAACACTATTACAGCTAAAACAAACTCAGGCCAAACGCATTTTTAACACTGTTTAGAACCTGATTGGATTCTTGTTGCGATTTTTCACTGCCATTCTTAAGAATTTCGATTAACTGCGCTTTATCTGATATAAATGATTTTCTACGTTGCCTAATCGGTTTAAGAGTCTCCTGCAAACACTCTTCGATAATCTTTTTTAGTGTTCCATCACCTAAACCGCCTTGCTGGTATCGCGCCTTTAATTCGCTAATATAAGCAGTATCACAATGGAATGCATCCAAATAGGTAAAAACAACATTACCTTCAATTTTACCGGGATCTTCAATTCGCAAATGACCATCATCGGGCTATCAATGGCTTGTGCTTATGCAGGTACTACATTAATGCCGCCACTGATAGGATTAATAGCAACATCAACCTCATTTATGATGCTACCTTTGACATTGTTATTATTCACTGCGCTGATGTTGTTCACCACACAAAAATTAAAACAATTAGGTTAAATTATTTTATTAATACGATTTTTTAGACGCTATATAACGGAGAGATTTTTATGAATACTCAACATATCGGTAACTTGGTATTAAGCCAACAGCAGATTCAACAAGGTGTTGAAAAGGTAGCAAAAATTCTTAACCAGAAATATCAAAATGAAGAGGTTGTTGTCATTACCATTGTTCCCGGTGGGATTTTATTTACTGCCGATCTGGTTAGAAAACTTACGTTTGATATCAATATGGACTATATTTCTTGCCCGCATACGCCAGGAGACAGTACTAACAATTCATCGATTATTTTCCACCAGAATATAGATATCAAAGGAAAGCACGTCATTCTAATAGACGATGCAATTGAATCGGGCGGAACTATGAAGCGTTTAGCTGCATTTATCTCTGACGACTTTGCAGTTAAGTCACTTTCAATCGCGACCTTATTTGTAAAACCGAATCGGGTCGATATCCCGGTCACACAACACTACGCTTATCAGATGGATAATGATGATTTACTGGTCGGTTACGGATTACCATGGGAAAATAAATTTAGAAATGTGTCGTATATATCGAAACTTCTTAAGTGATAGACCAAAGACTTACAAAACGAAAAACGACTAAATTAACTTGGGCACTACGACACACGCTTGCGGGAAAAAGCCATCATCCAAATTCTTTCTTGGCCTTGGACGATATGCAATTAAGTTGAGATCTCCTGCTCCGCTGGTTAAAGTGGATTATGTTATTGTCGGAAGCCTGTTGTTGGCTTGGTTCAGCTTGTCTAGACAGGCTCTTTATTCTCCTTCTAAAGGAATAACAATCGGATCTGATTCACACAAAGAATACCATCTCGGCCATCAGATTAAAGAAATCAAAAACGAATTAAGATTTCTCGGATTTGAGTCGTTCTGACCTTTAACAAAATGGAATCAGTGTTCCATGCGCTTTAATCAATGACTACAAAGAGTTGGGTTGCAGAACAGCTTAAGGTTTTTGTAGCATTGGCGAGCTGACGTCTCATGCATTTCCGCATAACCATGCACTTCAAATATTCTGCTTAAAAATAATTTTTTGCGCGCTATTGGGAGAAAACGAGCATAAACGAAGTGTTTTCAACTGATAAACGAGCAAAAGTTCTAAGGCGCTTTGCCGCCTTAGGAAGCTAACTCGCTAACAAAAGACGGACACCTCATCTATTTTATCTTCGTCAAGTTTCGGTCACTATTATTCAGGGATAGTTAAGCAATGGGAAAAATTAGAATTAGATTTAACCCAATACAACTCATTGCTTAGGAAAACGAAAGCATCATTAATTTATGCGCAGACGAAGAACCTTAGAGTAATTAAATTATTACTTGGAATTCTTTTGGGCGGTTAGGATCGGCTTACTTTTTTAGTGCCTTATCTAGCCATTCATCAAATTGACGTTTCGAAAGCGCTCCACTTAACATATCGACTTTCTGGCCATTTTTAAACATCATAATCGTCGGAATACTGCGAATTTTATACTGAGCGCCAAGCATCTGGTTTGCTTCGGTATCTATCTTCACAAACCTTACCGCTCCTTTTCTCTCCTGAGCGACCTTTTTAAAGACAGGGGCGAAACCTGTACATGGCTGACACCATGGCGCCCAAAAATCGATAACAACAGGCTTATCACTGAAAAGAATAGCATCCAGATTATTATCTGTGCCCTCTATCGGCATTCCGTCAAAAAGAGCAGCCTTACATTTTCCACATGTTGGTGAATCAGAGACCTTAGCTTGCGGAACACGATTCATTGCAGAGCATGAAGGACAACGGGTATTAAATGATGACATTGATTACCTCACAGAAAATTAACAAAATTAAATTAGAAAACACTAATGTAACATAGAAAAAAGGCAAGAGATCCATACCATATGCCCTGTTAATGATTAAATTAAAGGTAAATATAACCAGTACGGTTTTTTAAACGTTTCAGCTCAGTAATTTTCATTACTATTTGATCCCCGCGATACGTTCTAAACGTAAGGCGCTCGGTATCCAGGTCGGTAAGAAACCGTTCGCATCCCGATAAAACTCAAAACTTATCCACGTAGCTACGGCTTTACCCACTAAGTTTTGTTCTGGAACAAAACCCCAAAAGCGGCTGTCTTCACTATCATCACGGTTGTCCCCCATCATAAAGTAATGACCTTTGGGCACAACCCATTCATACTTATAGGTTGCTATATCTTTCTGCTGGTAATATTCTCCAACCTGCTCAGGCGCTCCCGGATTAATCAATATTTGATGCACCGTTTCCCCTAAAATTTCACTGTAGACTTTCTGCATGCCTTTTGCTTTTGATCTTGCATCGCTAAAGGTTTTATCTTCTAAAAAATTGGTATCCAGTTTTTTGTAAGATCCGCATTGTGCTTTATCGCAGTTTGGAATTAAATACAGTTCTTTGTCTTTATAAACAATACGATCACCGGGAAGTCCAATCACCCGTTTAATATAGTCCACACGAATGTCTTCAGGGTATTTAAAAACGGCAACATCACCACGCTCAGGTTTCCCCATCGCAATTAAGGTATTCTGCCAGACCGGCTCCTTCACGCCGTAGCCATATTTTTCCACGAGAATAAAATCACCTGTCAGCAGGGTCGGCATCATCGAACCCGACGGGATCAGGAAAGGTTCATATAAAAATGAACGCAGTACAAATACTACGGCTATCACTGGAAACAGAGAGCGTGCATTTTCTATCAGCACATTCTCAGAATAGATATTACTCACTGTTTTTTCATCAAGGGGCTCAGTTGCCTGCGCCTGCGCTTCCCGATGTGCTTTTTTACGCAATGGGGCCCATCTTATTTTATCAATGACCCAGACAATGCCAGTGACAAAGGTTGAAATCACTAAAATTAACGCAAATGTATTTGCCATTATTAAATCCTATTCAATGGTCGGTAACTCAGATTAACTTAGTAGACAGCAAAAAGTTGATTTTGTTTCCTATCGTATTAATTAATATGACTTTTAATTTCTATCTTCCTTACTATGAATTATTATAAAAAAAGCAGGATAGCCATACATTTTGTCAGCAAACAGATAATTCAAAATTGTAATATCCACGTTGATGATTGAATGGCTTTCTAAATTGTTTTGCCCGTAGCGAACTGGCGATATTTTAATACGATAAATATCGTCTAAATTTTCCCTGCATTTGTGAATTTAAGGCGAGAAGCCCGCCGCATTCAGATATAGTCTGATTTCAGCGACTTTAATAAAATTCCTCGGAGAACCTGACTGATCTTATAAAAGTTGTAAAAGACATACAAAAAAACAGCTGTAAGCTATTTACAATTCTATTTACCATTATTGATGTTGATCTCTTCTAAAGATAAAAAAGTTCATCGTTCAGTCCATTATCGTTACCCCGAGTAAAGACCCTATACAGGTCTTTTAATCATCCTTACACTCGCCATTTTATTGAGCAGCCAATGCTGGGAGTTTGCCGTTTCGGACCGTGACCGGTTTTTGCAATCAAACGCATGGCATTGATAAGTTCAGGCACCCGATTTTCTACATCCCCCATGCGGGCATCGTCAAGTCTTCCACGATACTGAAGTTCACCTTTGCTGTTAAACCCAAAAAAATCAGGCGTACATACCGCGCCATACTGCTTTCCAATGGACTGGTCCTGATCCACCAAATAAGGGAAAGTAAAGTCCTGTTCTTTAGCAAATAGCTTCATGTTCTCCGGCGAATCGGCCGCTACATATTCATAATCGTTGGACATAATTGCCAGCACATTAATACCTTCTGCCATCAGCAACTTTGTATCTTCTGCCAGCTGCAGGCCAATACGCTGGACATACGGGCAATGGTTGCAGATAAAGACAATTAATAACCCTTTCTCTCCCATCTGTTCACTCATGGTGAATGTTTCGCCGTAGGCATCTTTTAATGTAAAATCCGGGGCTTTCCAGCCAAAATCACAAATTGGTGTATCCAGTAGCATAATTAAAATCCTATTTTTCGGTGATAAAAAAACGACCGTCATGAGCTGATAAACGCCGTTAAGCGTATATTAAGAACTGTTCTTAAAGCTTATTTATGTTGTCGTCTCTTTTAAATGTAATTCACTCTGAGATCTGATTTAAAGAGTATGGGATATCGAGGCTAAATCTGCTGAGGTATCCCACTTTAAAACGATAATTAATATTATCAGGCTATTTTAGTCATCTCATTAACGGTGAACAAAGCAAGCGCACCTTCAGTGTTGGCCACGAAGTCCTGCAAGTGTTTTCCGTCCATGTGTGTCTGCCAAAGTTCACGCGTTTCCCATTTTTCATAAAAGACAAAGTGAGCTGGATTTACATTATCCTGATGCAAATCGTAATTGATGCATCCTGTTTCAGCAAGGGTGATATCGATGAGCTTTAAAAGCTCGGTTTTTATCAAATCAATTTTATCTTCTTTAGCAATAATGTTTGCAACAATAGTTAATCTAGTCATTTCTTATTTCCTTGCTACCGTTAATCTTAAGTTAAAATGTGTTTTCTCAGATACTAAGACAATAAGTTACTCAGGTAATTTAATGCGTAAAATATGATAAGGTTTTGTACCCTGTGCCTCACCTTCATTGAGTGGCGCGGTAAGGTGTAACTGGTTTTGTGTGATGTATAACCAGCCGTTATCAATAGCAAATCCATCGGGCCATGAAAGCAGTGTCTTATCTTGAGCTAATACTGAATATCCCGCTTTATTTACCACCCCTACCGCTGAGTTTTCAATGTCGCCAGTATAAATATTGCCTTTATCATCGATAACAATGCCATCGGACGGACGTTTTTGTCCAAATAATTCAATACTTGCTGCGAGTTTTTTATCCGTGGCATGATCGTCGGCCAGCACACTGGTCGGAATACGGAATAAGTCACTGCCATTAACAGTGCCAAAGTAAACCCAGTTGTTTTGACTATCGATAGCGATTGGATTTAACCCTAAATAGATCGCCTCAATTTTGCCATCTTCGCGTTTGGCACCCAGTAATGAGCCATCAATAATCACATCATGGGTTGGTGGCATCAATTTAGTGTTTGCTTCAAGCACACGTCGAGAGTGACCGGTTTCTAAATCAACGACCACAAAAGCAGGTTTTGTTGCGCCAGCAAGATTACCCAAGGTTGTATCGGCAATGTAAATCTTGTTCCTCTGTTCATCAATCGCAAAATCTTGCAGGAAAGAGTTAGCAAGCAAAACATTTTTTTCAATGGGAATAATTTTAAATAAGCTGTTTTTAATAATATCCCAGCCAACGAGTTTAGCCGGACTGGTTGCGCTGCCCATATCTAATATCCAGGTTATCCCCTCTTGGGTTGTGTGCACGCCAATTACGGCAGCAAAGCCGACTTCCCCTTTCTCTGGGCCATCAGCTCAACGACCCGCAATTCTGGGCCATCTAAAGGTTGCAGTGAAAGGATCATCCGGCCATTAGGTGTGATGGTTATATTACCTGGGCGGGTATTAGTTATCTCTGCGACCACTTCAATATCGCTGGTTGCGGCTGTCGCTGCGTTAAAAGATAACAAAATAGATAATGCTAATAAGGTTTTTGCGATTTTCATAAATACTTCTCTTTCGTTGTTTGGGTTAACAGCTATTGTGTTAACCCTTTTTTAAAAAAATTGTTTAAACACCGAGCTCAATTCCCTTAGAAACCTTGTAAAACAATCTTGCCGATTGAACGACCTGTTTCTAAAGATTGGTGAGCAGCGCGAAGATTCTCAGCATTAATCGTTCCTAGGTTTTGACCCAGCGTAGTTTGGACATAACCCTGGTCAATTAAATCTGCTACGCGGTTTAGCAAGCGACCCTGTTCATCCATATCTGCGGCCTTAAACATTGAGCGTGCAAACATGAACTCCCAATGCAGTGAAAGACTCTTCATTTTCAGTTTGGTGATATCCAACGCCTGCGGATCATCAATCATGGCTATCTTGCCAAAGGGAGCCAATAGTTCCGTATAACTTTCAAAATAACTATCGGTGCTGTTTAAGCTGGTAACATGTGTTACTGAGCCAATACCTAATGCTTCTATCTGTGGTTGCAGCGGTTTGCTATGGTCAACAACATGATCCGCGCCTAATTTTTTAACCCAAGCTACAGAGCTGCTCCGTGATGCCGTGGCGATAACGGTGGCACCGGTGATAGCTTTAGCCAACTGAACTAAAATAGAGCCAACACCACCCGCCGCCCCCACAACCAAAATCACTTCTTCAGAGGTTTCTTTTGAGTCAGCTCCCTGCTGCTTAATAGCCAGATGTTCAAACAATATTTCCCAAGCAGTGATCGCCGTTAGCGGCAGTGCTGCAGCTTCAGCATCAGACAAACTTTTTGGTTTGCTGCCAACAATACGTTCGTCAACAAGTTGATATTCAGCGTTACAACCCTGACGGGTAATATCACCGGCATAATAGACAATATCCCCCGGGTTGAAGTGTGTGGCATTTTCGCCGGTCGCAACTACTTCACCAACAGCATCCCAACCAATCACTTTGTATTCGCCCTCTGCTGGGGGCATATTTAAACGCACTTTGTAATCCGCCGGATTAACTGCAATCGCCTTGATCTTAATAAGTAAGTCGCGTCCGGTTGCAATAGGCTGAGGCAGCTCGATGTCGGTTAAAGATGCGATGTCTGTAATAGGTAATGATTTAGTATATCCAATAGCTTTCATAATATTTTTCCCGTTAATGTTGTGCTGAATGTTTGATGGAAAGAATAATAGCCCTTGTTTTATCTTGTTTAAACAGCATAATGATTGAAACATTATCAAAAAATATTGGACAATATGTTATTAGAAGACCTGCAAGTCATCCTTAAGGTGGCAGAATTTCGCAGCATTACCGCTGCAGCAGCGAGTTTGGATATGCGCACCGCAACGGCCAGTGCCGCACTTAAGCGAGCAGAAAAAATCTTAGGCACGGATCTGTTTATTCGAACAACCAGGCACCTTCGTCTTTCCAGTGCGGGTGAAAAGTATATCCCCCTGTGCGAGCAAGCCTTGCAGATGTTGGATCAAGCCAAGCAAAATATGAAAGGTGAACTGGATATCATTGATGGTGACATGCGGATCGCGCTGTCATCTGACTTAGGCCGAAACCTGGTTATTCCCTGGCTTGATGAATTTATGGAAAGTTATCCAAAAATCAGCTTACGGGCGAATATCAGTGATCATAATATTGATTTTTATCGAGATTCTGTGGATCTTGCGCTCCGCTATGGTTCACCCAATAATGCAAATATTTATGGGTTTAAGATCTGTAACGTGCCACGCCTACTTTGCGCAACACAGGAATACCTTGATAAAAACGGCACCCCCAAACACCCCCATGACTTAGCATCACACAACGGACTTTTTTATCAGCTGCAAGATATCACTCACGATGTTTGGGATTTTTCGCAGAAGGAAGCAACATTTAAAATCAAGATGAAGGGTAACCGGGTTTCCAATGATGGAGATTTGGTACGACGTTGGTGCGTTGCCGGTAAGGGGCTGGCGGTGAAATCTGCCCTTGATATGTCCAATGATCTGTTATCGGGAAATGTTATCAGCCTGCTGTCCGAGTTCAGCCCCACAGCAACTGAACTATGGCTTATATTTCCGAGCAGACAATCGATCACCCCCGCGGCTCGATTACTCCGGGATATGTTGAAAGAAAAAAGCACACGTATTTTAAAGCAACTGATTGAAAAAGGAATTGTAGACGATAGTATTCTTACCTAGAAATTGGAAAGTTTTTAAGGATTTATCGAAGATCCATTTTGCAATTTAAGAATAACTAAGCACAGAATTGTCTGCTTTAATTTAATGATACCTGTACGAATATCATAATAACGGGGAAAAGCCTATCATAGCCTGTTGCTTATGGCAGAAAGGCAGTGAAAGGCAGTACACCCAAATCTTTTTAAGCAAATGCTTGTTCTGTTGTTTGTAAATTCACACGAGTTGAAACTGCGTTAAGGGCAATATTGTGGATCATTTGATCCACGGTTGCACAACAGTCCATCACAATCGCCACATCATATTTTTCAGCCGCCTTTGAAATTGCGGTGTGCGTTACGCAGTTTTGCGTCATCATGCCGGTGATCAGTAACTCGGTTATTTTATGTTTTTGTAATACTTGCTCCAAATTAGTTTGCTCAAAACTATCGGCATAACTTTTCTCAACGATATCGGCATTGCCTGCTGCGTTTAAAATAGTCGGATGGATCTGCACGCCTAAACTTCCCTTATTGAAAAATGGCGCAATCCCTTTGGCTGCATCAGCAATGTGCTGAATAAGAATAATGGGTATCTTTTGTTGATCAGCTTTATCTATGGCAATTTCAATATTACTCAAAATTTGCGCCGTATTGTGTAAAGGAAATTTTCCTTGTGGGAAATAGTCGTTTTGTAAATCAATAATTAATAATGCTTTTTGGCTCATCATAATCTTTCCATCCTTGTTTGTAAGTGTTGTCTGCTAACTGATAAGCACAGTATATGGCTTGTTTAACCGCTTTATGAGAGTCATAATTGACAATATTGAGGTCAAAAATGACAGGTTTATAGAAATATGCAAAATATTAAAATAGCGATTATTGATTATCCTCATTGCTTAAAATCTGCGCTATATGGTTTTTTTGAAGTTTTCAATTTAGCGAATAAAATTTGTACTGAACAAGGATTGTTATATCAATTTTCGCCTCAAATTTTAGACTGTAGTGAAAAGACAGATTTTTCTGGAAATGCATTTAATCTGATTTTATTGCCACCGAGTAACCACAGTGAATTTTACTTAAACCCGTCAAAGCATTTAATACGCGGCTTATTACAACAGCATTATAAAGGCGCTAATATCTGCTCTGCTTGTGCAGGTACATTTATTCTTGCTGCAACGGGATTATTGAAGAATAAACAAGCGACAACCCATTGGGGGTTAGAAGCCCTCTTTCGCAACAAATATCCCGAAGTACAGTTGAATATCGATAAAATATTAATTAATCAAGGCGATATTATTACTGCCGGAGGCATGATGTCTTGGCTGGATTTGGGGCTAGAGGTGATTTGTAAATATACTCAGCCAAGTGTGGTACGTAGCTTAGGTAAATATTTGGTAATAGATACAGGGCAACGTGAACAACGTTTTTATCGACAATTTACACCGATTTTAAATCATGGTGATGCACTTATTTTATCGATTCAACATAGGCTTAAAGAAACCTTTCATTTGCCCCAAACCATTGCTGAGATAGCCAAACAAAACTGTTTAACTGAGCGTACTTTTCTGCGCCGTTTTGTTAGAACGACCCAACTTAAACCTAAACAATATATTCAACATCTGCGCATCCAAAAGGCCTGTGACTTATTAGAGTCGACTAACTTGTCATTTGAACTCATTGCAAATCAAGTGGGCTATGAAGACAGTGGAGCCTGCAGAAAAGTGTTTGTTCGTACTATCGGTTTAACGCCCAGTGAATTTAGAATACGTTTTGTTGAATAGTTAATTGGCCATAAATTTGCTTTTAACACCGTGTAATTGAAGAACTGTTATGAAGGATTGCGCTGTAATTCATATCCACAGAAAAATATATTTTATAGATAAAAGTCAATCACCTTGTGCCTGTTTTTGCCTCACAAATCTAAGTCGAATTGACCCCAAGCGACTTACAAAACAAAAAAAGAGACCAAATTAACTTGGTCGCTGCTACGCTCTATTTCGGAATTAACGAGCGTAAATTTTCAGCTTTTGTTTGTTGTTATCAATGATCTATCAGCAGGTTAAAAAATCAACCAGAGACATTCTTTATTAGCGCAGTCGCTCATTGCAAAAATAAGGCATTTGTAAAGTTGCAATTTTTCTCTAAATCTATCTTTTCACTGGAATTTTGAGCGTTTTACACTATTTTTTATAAGTATTGTAAATGCGAGATTGCCCTGACGCATTAATGCCGACCAAAATCTTTAGCTAATAGCAAAATAAATGATCAGGAGAGAAACCTATGTCTGGAAACAAATGTCCGGTGATGCACGGTGGAGCCACAGAGAGCAGTATGTCAAACATGGCGTGGTGGCCTAAAGCGCTTAACCTCGATATTCTCCATCAACATGATAACAAAACCAATCCGATGGGAGCGGACTTCAACTATCGTGAAGCGGTCAAGAAACTCGACGTTGCCTCACTTAAAAAAGATCTGCACGCACTGATGACACAAAGCCAGGAGTGGTGGCCGGCAGACTGGGGCCATTATGGCGGTCTGATGATCCGCATGTCCTGGCATGCGGCCGGTACCTATCGTATTGCTGACGGTCGAGGCGGAGCCGCCACCGGCAATCAGCGCTTTGCGCCACTCAACTCCTGGCCGGATAACGTGAATCTGGATAAGGCTCGGCGTCTGCTCTGGCCAATCAAGAAAAAATACGGCAATAAGCTCAGCTGGGCTGATTTGATTGCTTATGCGGGCACTATCGCTTATGAATCCATGGGCTTAAAAACCTTTGGTTTTGCCTTTGGACGGGAAGATATCTGGCATCCGGAAAAGGATATCTACTGGGGTTCAGAGAAAGAATGGCTTGCTCCTAGCGATAACCCTGACAGTCGCTATTCGGGTGAGCGGGATTTAGAAAACCCGCTGGCCGCTGTAATGATGGGATTGATCTACGTCAACCCTGAAGGTGTGGACGGTAATCCGGATCCACTCAAGACGGCCCATGATGTGCGCATAACCTTTGCCCGCATGGCCATGAACGATGAAGAGACCGTCGCCCTTACAGCTGGCGGACACACTGTGGGCAAATGCCACGGTAACGGTGATGCTGCGCTGCTCGGCCCTGAACCTGAGGCCGCTGATATCGAAGAGCAGGGATTAGGCTGGATCAATAAGAGCAAACGTGGCGTTGGCCGCGATACAGTATCCAGCGGAATTGAAGGCGCATGGACAACTCACCCGACCAAGTGGGATAACGGCTATTTTCAACTACTGCTCAATTATGAGTGGGAACTTAAAAAGAGTCCGGCCGGCGCGTGGCAGTGGGAACCTGTCAATATTAAGGAAGAAGACAAGCCTGTCGATGTTGAAGACGCCACGATTAGCCATAACCCTATCATGACCGATGCCGACATGGCCATGAAGATGGACCCTGAGTATCGGAAAATATCAGAGCGGTTCTACAATGATCCCTCATACTTCTCCGAAGTGTTTGCACGGGCATGGTTCAAATTGACCCATCGTGATTTGGGGCCGAAGGCCGGTTACATTGGCCCTGATGTGCCGCAAGAAGAGCTGATCTGGCAAGACCCGATTCCTACAGGGCGTAGCGACTACGATATTCAATCAGTGAAAAACCAAATTGTTGCCAGTGGCTTGAGCATCAGCGAAATGATCGCGACAGCCTGGGACAGTGCAAGAACCTTCCGTGGCTCAGACAAACGTGGTGGCACTAATGGTGCACGTATCCGTCTGGCACCGCAGCGGGACTGGGCAGGTAACGAGCCGGCACGTCTGAATAAAGTGCTGGCTGTGCTTGAACCTATTGCGGTCAAGAGCGGCGCAAGCGTGGCAGATGTGATCGTGCTCGCTGGTAACGTCGCTGTCGAACAGGCCATCAAGGCCGCTGGTTTTGCTGCTGGCGTTCCCTTCTCACCCGGGCGCGGGGACGCAACAGCCGATATGACTGATCTTGACTCCTTTGACGTGCTGGAGCCTATCCATGATGGTTACCGCAACTGGCTTAAGAGGGACTATATCGTTAGCGCGGAAGAGTTGATGCTTGATCGTACGCAACTGATGGGATTAACCGCCCACGAGATGATTGTACTGGTTGGCGGCATGCGCGTGCTTGGCAGCAATCATGGTGGCACACTTCACGGGGTTTTCACCGATAGTGTAGGTGCACTGACCAACCACTTCTTCGTGAACTTGACAGATATGAACTACGTGTGGAATCCAACAGGCAACAACCTCTATGAAATTCGCGAACGCAAAACTGGCAAGATCAAGTGGACGGCGACACGGATTGATCTGGTAATCGGTTCCAATTCTATCCTTCGTTCCTATGCAGAAGTCTACGCTCAGGATGACAACAAAGAGAAGTTCGTACTGGATTTCGTTAGCGCATGGACCAAGGTGATGAATGCCAACCGTTTCGATCTAGGCTGAACCTGACTCATATCCCCGCGCCGTTAACGCTTCGGCGCAGGGATATTTAAATATTACTAATCTTGCAAGCTTTTGTCATTTCCCCAATATAAAAAGTCATTAATGTGGTGAGTTATCGTTGATTCATCTATGCGTAAGCCTTTTGCAATAATTACTACTTCCCAACACTCTGAACGTAATAAAACAGCTTTATAGGTGATTGAGGTGTGAGTCCGATAGGTAGTATCCGATTGCATTTTGGTTTTGCCTGAGTATTTATTGAAAATTAAAAGCACGTTATAGGGTATTGCCAATATCGTCTTATTTGGGTGCCTAAATATAGATATAGAATATTAACAGATGCCCTTACTAACGAGGTTTATAGATGTATCCAAATATTTTGCGACGGTTAGGTTTGCTATTATAGGAGTAAACGTACAGCCGGATCATGTTCATTTGTTGGTAAAGGTACCACCTAAAAGAGCGATATCAGACGTCTTGGTGCAGTAAAAGGCATACTGCGTTCCGAATATTTAAACAATTTGCTAATTTAAGAATGAAGCCTTACTGGGACAATAGTTTTTGGGCAAAAGAATATTGCGTTGATACCGTTGGAATGGATGCCGAAATGGTCAGGAAACATGTGAAATATCAAGAAAAGCTTGAAAAGCAACAAGAACAATTACAGTTTTAGTGATTAATTGGGTATAACTGCTTGCCTTATAAGAAGGTGTATCTTTAACTAATAAACAGCATTGCAGGAAAACAATTATGCCGTCCAACGCCCCATATCAGATCAACGATACGGCAGTAATCTCCGTCTCTAAGCTACGTCAGCGCTATATTATCGCACTCTCGCTCATTGCACTGCTGATCATCGGCTCGCAAATTGTAATACAATTTTCATTAGCAGCCCAAATATATGATTCACACATTGTCAATATTGCCGGTAGACAACGTATGTTGAGCCAGAAAATAACCAAGTTGAGTTATTATATTTCAACCGCTGAATCCGAAGCGCAAGCATCGCGTTATCGCATAGAGCTTAAAGATGCGGCCGATTTGTGGGAATATTCTCACCTTGGGTTAATCCACGGAAATAAGGATTTAAAGTTACCTGGCGATAATAGCAGAAAGATTATCGCCTTATTTAACGGCATCCAATCCAACTATGAAACAATACTCAATGCGGCAGCGATAATCAGCTCCTCATTTGAAATAACAGAGCTTAGGCAGAATGCGTATTCTATAGCGCAACATGAAGCTGATTTCCTGAAGGGAATGAATGAGATTGTATTTCAGTATGACCGGGAAGCAAACGCTAAGGTCACATCTGCCAAATGGCTTGAAATCTCTTTAATGATCACCACTCTCATTGTATTGCTGCTGGAAGCTATTTTTATTTTCTCTCCTGCTACCAAGAGTCTGCAGCAGAACATGCTGCGACTTATTGAGCGCGAGCAAAATTTTCAACATCTTTTTGCTGCCAGCCCAATCTCAATATTACTGGTAGATCCCGCTGACTTTTCGGTTCTACACGCCAATAAAAAAGCACAAACTTTAATCGGAGAGCCCTTAGACACCATTTGTACAACAACACTGCAAACCTATTTGGGTGACAACTATGAAAGCAATAATCTGTTTATCAAAAAACTTAAAAAAGGCGAGAGCTTCAACGAGTATGAGATAGTTATCCTCAGTACACAGGGAGCGGTCTTTGAGACACTGGCCTCGGTCCGTGTTATTACTTTTGAAAGAAAAAAGGTCTTTGTTATAGGCATCACAGACATTAGCGAACTCAAAAGAGCACAAGAGAAGCTCGAACACCATGCCTCCTTCGACGAAATGACCGGGTTGTTGAACCGTCGCACAGGGTTGCTGTTTCTTGAAAAAGCAATGAAACTGAAACAGCGGAACTGTGGCCAACTATCAATTTGCTATATTGATATCGATGGTTTGAAAAATGCCAACGATCAATATGGGCATGGGGAAGGTGACTGGTTGATTTGCGCAGTATCCCGCGCCCTAAGCGACAACATTCGTGGCAGCGATGCAGCGGTTAGACTTGGCGGGGATGAATTCCTGCTTATATTACAGAACTGCTCAAGCGAAGATGCCAACCACCTTGTTGTCAAAGTAGAAACGCGTCTAAAAGAGATCGAGGTTGCCGAACATAAGCCATTTTCGATTGAGTTTAGCTATGGTGTTACTACCTACGCACCGGAAAGAGATATTACGCCAGATGAACTTATCTCGGAAGCGGATAAGTTGATGTATCAGTTAAAGCATCGGAAAAAAGTTAAATCTTGCTGACAACGATATGAAAAGGTTGTCGATTTACTAGCGCAAAAGACAGGACACCTATGGCCCGTCTTTCCGCTATTATCAATCCACTCTTCAATCATTTTTTTGTTGGTTTTACTTTTAGAGACGCAATGGAAATTATAACAACAATACCTATACTCACAAACAATCCCATACGATGAGTTGGATTAAATGACACCCCAATTAGAGTAAGGATTATGAGAAAAATACCCAAATATGAACTATATGGTGCAAACAGCATTTCAAATTTTTTCCCTGCGGAGGCGCTGTTAATAGAATAATTTTTCCGATTCTTTATTTGCGATGCTAAAATAATAATCCAATTACTAATCAATAATACACCTGCAGAAGTGGCCAAATATTCGTAAATAGTGCTTGGTAATACAAAGGATAATATTATGGTTATGAATAGGCCACTGGTACCTATTAACAGTGCGATGACGTTTACGCCTCTGTTATCTTTTTTCAATACGATTTTGGGGGCTTCATGATCCTTTGCAAGGGATAACAATACATTTGTTATCGCAAAAAGTGCCCCCACGAAAGTAGAAAATGCAGCGCTGATAATAATAACATTAAAAATAGAACCTAAATAAGGCAAGTGAAATTCGGAAAGTGCTGTAATAAACGGACTATTACTCACCTGGATCTGATCCCAATATACCATTTTTAAAATCATCGCAATGGAGGCAACATATAAGAATGTCAAAGCAAGCATAAGCGCATTAATAGCTTTCGTTAAAGATTCGCTTTTCTTTAATTCTTTAGAAGCAGCGCCTACTACTGCTACACCAGCGAATGGGAACAGTGCAAAAATCATAGAAGACCAAAGTCCTGTTATCCCTTGTGGAAACCAGTTAAGAGCTGACAACGAAATCACCGATGTTCCAGCAGCAGCCTCCTTAGGAGATGCATAGCCAAGAATGAATAACATACCAAAAATGAGAAATGAAACAAGAGCCGCAATTTTTACAATCGCAAAGAATGATTCAATTTTTCCAAAATCTTTTACTCCTAGCAAATTAATCCCAAGTCCTAAGCAGGAGTAGATAACAGAGAATATCCATAACTGAATCTGTGGAAACCAATAGCGTGAAAAAACAGATAAAGCAGTGACTTCACTAGACATAATCAGTACCCCTGCAATCCAAAACATCCAGCCACTAATAAATCCAACATTGTCTCCAAAAGCTTGTCTAGCATAATCCCTAAAGGATCCGCTCTTTGGAGCGTTTATTTTCATTTCTGCCAGTGAAGTAAAGGCAATATAGGATATAAGTCCAGCAATTAAAAAGGCAATGATGACAGAAGGTCCGGTTAATTTAATTGCCACACTGATTCCTAAAAAAAAGCCGGCTCCCACAATAGACCCAATTCCAATAAGACTTAATTGCCACCAAGTTATTCCTATCTCGCCAGTTTGCTTCTTTTCCTTTTTTTTATGATGATCTACTATCTGTAAAACTATCTTTTCATCATGCATCCTATTATTTCCGCCCTTTCGTCGTAAATGTAAAACAGATTGTTATAACGCCATGCGCGACGTTAAACATAAATCGCATATTTGAGTTGCAATGGCTTATTTTTAAGTCGATATTGGCAAGCAGTCCTAGTCCATGGGCTAATATCTTGCGACTTAATCGACCGGATAATGTCCACCCTCTGAACGTGCGAGGTGATCGACCATATCATGGAGTAAAAGGCAGGACATCTATACCTTTTGTCCTTTTAAACCATTACATTAACTCTGGAATAAAAAACAAGGCGTTTTATACCCCTTTTACGTATGTGGATTTCACCGGTTTCACAATATTTTTTTCATCACCATTTAGATGCGCTCGTATACGTTTTTTTGAGAAGCGGTACTCTAACCCTATGATATTTGCGCACCTGTTATCCTCTTCGACTTACAAACCAACAAGTAGACGGGAAATTCAGAGCATAATGCGATAGAATCTGCTGTTCAAATCAACATTTGGGGTAAAAGACTTTATTATTCCGATACTCAATTGTGAATATCCTTCACAGAATTATTCGTAAGCAGGACAATGCAGCCAACAGCGCGCATTGTAATTACGTCAGAAGTGGAAACACTACGCAGTCGAATTGCTGTATTAGAGAGATGAAGCGCTCCCAATAAATGAACTACTCAATAAAAAGGAAGTGTTTATGCTGATAACTTTTTCCTGCCCTGCCTACGCCAACATAACGATGTTTGGTGATGTGGCGGTCCAGCTACTTAAAATGATGGGCCACAGCGGTACGGTACCCAGCGCTCTCAATGCAGAAAACGTCCAAGCAGCTCTGAAGCGTCTGGAGGCAGCCGTCGAGCGGTCACCGGTGCAGGACGCATCTATGAACGATAGTGACGACGAGAACAACGAACCTGCCGTAAGTCTGTCGCTTCGGGCCTTGCCTTTGATTGAATTGCTCAGGGCTGCGGCCAAAGAAAAATGCAATGTGATGTGGAACAGCAATAAATAATCCAGCATGGACATGCCGTCGTTAGTTGAATTTCGGGCAGTGATGACAAAGAATAACTGACGTCTCGCCCCCAAGAGAATAAAAACAGTTGTTGGCAAATGGACTTATTAAAAATAATTTTTAAGGAAAATTGTGCATGTACATTTACAGGGATTTCTACCAATGTCCCATAGCCAAGTGTATTTGTACCGTGCGAGCTAGAAAGCTAACTTGCAAACTTTTTCGTTCAGGTCATTCATCTGTGTATCCTTTGGATTTAGTCTCTATTGATATAGGTTATAGCGCTCCGATTAACTCGATTCTTCTGCTTACCCCAAAGTGGTATCGAAGGGTGTTAGCGGAGCATTAACCCGACAAAAATATCTACGGGTTAATAAAAGTAATAATTTAGAAAGTCAGGATTTACCTCTTTTTTGAATTGGAAGAGGTAAATTGACGCGCCAGCTAAACCGCCCTTATAAGTAGGCTCAAAATTATTTTTTGCAGCGATCTGGCCTGGGGTTGATATCGCCTAGACGTGACATGATTTGCTACTTGACTGGTATTTATCGGATAAGCATTCTGGCTCCATCGAGCCTTTAATACACTTAATATTATTGATGGTGCACTGAAGCTTGTGATCATCACCAAAATACTCGAAGAATGGCTGCCTGATCCCGTGTTCATAAATGAATGATTGGGTCTTTTTTCCATACCCCAATTCAACTATTGCATCAGTATCAGCCGGGACCATCTCTTCGAAGGATTGAAATGATTGAGCGGAATACATGGGTATATTGGTCATGTCGAGAATCAAATTTCGCACGTCATCAGCAGATGACGCGATACCGGTACCATTGTTTGCCAAAATCGGAATATCGGGTCTTGAAAATAAAATATTTTCATCAATCATAAAGTTGCTAATAGCGATTCTTGCCGGTGCGAGTTTGGGGGAGTGAATTATTTCAATAGTTGGTCGCTTAAACTCTATAAAACTAATAGTATTCCCGAATGATTCTTCAATAAACTCTTTAATCTCATTGAGAATACGATGATTTATGTATACGTGGACTTCTTCCTTTTCGTGGCTAAGCGTCTGCCAGCGGAAAACATCTATACCTTCAGGAAAGATGCGTTTTATTTCTTGCAAGTCTTGACTAATCGACCTCCCGACAAGGCTGACTATATGCCACTTTCCAAACTCGTTTAAATGCGCATGCTTGTAAATAATCCCTAACGCGCTGTTTGCTATTTTCAATCCATCACCGAGCGATAAGGCGTTGCTGGCGATAGCAGCCGTAATCACCCCATAGCTTTCACCACCCACACTATTTATAAAAAAGTCACTTGTTGATGTTTTTAAGTGTTCAAATAGGGCAAGATTATATACTGTCATGGACGAACCAATGCAGTTCCATTTTTCGCAAACATCATCATCCGGCAATGTGTCTTCGAAGAAAAAACGCGATACGTCAGCGCCTCCTAGCCCACCATACTCCGCTAAGATTTCAGACGATTTGTCAAATATAGCGCGCACCTGTTGATTTCCCTTCTCGTATAAATCTCTTGAAATATTAACGTAAGAACGGCGACTGTTCATTCCCGGAAAATAGGCATGTAATGAAATTTTAGACTTTTCCGGTCGCGAAAGATATTTAACTTTGACTTGATTCTTTTCTTTGTGAATGACTACATTTTCATCTATTACTGACGGGGCGACGCTTGAACCACGTTGACTCAGAGACAAATCAATCAAGGCATGATTTAGCGTAGTAAAACTATCGTCTGATTCGTCCCAATTCTCAATATGGTTTGCAATCAAACGCGCTACCAATGACTTACTTTCTGTAGACTTAGTTTCAAATATACGATCAATCTTTCCCATTTGGCTGAGTGCAGTTAAGGCGTATGCCGTTCGCATAAAACCGGACCGGTAAAACAAATTCGTTGGTGCGACCCCATTCTTAAAGTCGTATAACGTTGCAATGTTTTCAACAAGCTTATCGGTTAGCAAATCTGGTATGGCGTCGACCAGTTTTAGTTTGTGTGCAATATCCACGCAGTATGTATAGGCCATATAATCCAGTTCCCCTCCACCTGAAGCCATTAAACTTTCAGTTAGTCTCTGGAGACAAGCTTTTGTATTGTTCGTATATCTATGGATCAGACCCAAATTATCCAGTGTAGATAAGCAATAATGGCTAAATATTGCTTTTAATGCGAGCGGCAGAATGTCGAGCAGTTCGTTAGAAACTTTAATCCAGTCTCGCTTGTATTCTAGGTATTTGAGATCATCGAGGACGCCAATACAGTTAATCATTAATAGTATTGAGAAAACATATTCGTTCGGCCGTTTCTCAACTCTTTCTTTATCTTCCAGACTTGAATTCATATATAAAACCAGATCTTTCAGGTGGTTATGGTCAGGTCTTGTGGCGTAGTGCCCTAGCCCAACCAACCCCAAAACGGTTAAAAAGGCTGCGATCCCTCTTCCTTTATGCCAAACATCTTGCAAGCCTCTGGCTATATTGAAGGCCTGAAGAACATAATCTATATTACCTTTGGTCAACTTATCAACCAGACCTATGTGGGCAATACCTAAGAAGAGATTCCCATGAGCCTCTAATGCTTTATAGCATTCCTGTTCGTTTGCGGCGGGCAAATTTTGTAGCTGAATCAACGCATCTTCAGCAAGATCAATTTGCTTATTTATCCACAGATGAGGGTCTAATCCAAGTTTTCCAAAGGACTCAAATAGTATTGCGCTAGCCAAAAAATACTGATATGGATCGTCTATTTTCTTTAAGGAGGCAATTACCAGATCAATTCTAGGGTGCAATTCTTTTCTTTGAAAAAAGGGTATTGCAGGGTTATTAAAATCCAATATAAAATTACACAGTTCCTTGGAGAACTTATTGTAAGGAATAGATTTTACTGTCGACTGATCGACTATTCTAAATATCTCTTTAATGTAACTAGATTTTACGGGATCAAATTTTTCGGTATTCGCGCCAAGCCCTCGCCCCTTAACTAAAGTAGTCCAAGGACCTTGAAGCACTCTGGATTCATTGGTAATATTTAGCATGATTAAGCCACCTGCTTTGAGTCTGAAAACGGAACTGAAACGCCATAAAATGTTGATGTTCGCCCTTCCAGCATTCTCATCGATAGGTTTAACCACTTTATCCCTTCTGCATATATCGCGACCGGTCGACGTTGATCCTCGTAACTATCAATCATTGTTCCATCTTCATTCTTGTGGAAATGAAATGGCGGCATGGCTGTAAAGTGCGTTCCCATTACAAATGCAAACCGTATTATCCAGTTCGGGTCATTTTTAATCATCTCTGATTCAGGGTTATCTAAGTCCCATGCATCATACATAACAGATCTGAAGTGTTTCTCAATTCCTTCGTATGACAATGAATAGGAGTGGTTATCATGGGGAATAACGTCAATACTCATTCCGTCATGATTTATATTTGTCTTGAGATCAAATAGCTCACTGTGAATGACATCATACTGGCCGAGAGAATTATGCCACGGCTTATTGTCATACATAGGATCATCGGAACCGGAATCTACGCCATTTTCGTGAAATCCAATCGCTCTAGGATCTAAGAATTTTATGCCTATATCGTCCGCATTAAAGTTATAGTTTTTAACCTTAATGAATCCAAGTAACGCCTCTGGATTGGTGATTTTAATGTTCTCGGTGTTGGTATCACCCATTACGAGAGTGTGCCGAGGCGCCTCAAGTATTTCCAAGTAACTTGGATTATTTCTAAACTTTCTTAATAACCCCTTAATATTGAATAGTTTTATTCCATCAATATATATATATTCCGTATTAAGCAGAGAATCGGAGAATACATTTGGCGAGGTTTTTCTAGATAGCGCTAAACGTTTTTCTATTTTTTTGAAGTATGACTGATCCAATGTTGGACCAGCAGGTTTTCGTATCCTGTTGCTGTGAACAATGTTGTTTAATGTCTGATATATAACGACATATAACTTCGCAACCGCGTCAACTGGCGGCTTGTACTTTCTAATGAATTCGCTGACTTCGTCCCCGCCAATATAGGACATGTCATATATCAACTCGTTTACTAATTCACTTTTATCTACATTTTTTACGGGGGATCCAATTGTTTTTTTTGCGACCGTTCTCTCAATAATGATGTCGACGTATGGGAAGAATTGCTTTACGCGTTCGGGTAGATTTTTAAGATAATATGCTTGCTGTTTAGCCTTTTTGTATGGCGCCAACATCACATCTTTTCCATTCCTATCCCATTTTGCAGTGATTAGGTTTTCACTCAATATTTTTCGTACAGTTATCCCCTCTCTCTCGGGCTTGGTAAGGAAAATAGTTAATGATTCACTTCCACCAAGACCCAAACCTACAACTTTCTCTCCCGGGTTAATATAATTGATTAGATGATCCTTGTTAATGACAATATCGTTATTTACTTCCGCGTCTATTTGTTTTTTATTTTTCATTTTAACCTCCCCGTTGATTTGTAAGTGAGAATTGGATGATAAGTAATTCTAAAAAGTATTGCTGTAAATACTTGTGGTTATTATCCTAATTGGTATTGCATTTGAGTTTCTAACGGAGAGTCTTTGGGCAGGTGTTAAAAGGTGAACCCGACGATATTGCGTGCGGGTCCCCTGACAGGCCGGTTGTTATTGCTATTCTTGTATTTGAATAACTATCTTGCCACGTGTGTGACCAGATTCACTTTTCGCATGTGCTTTTGCGATCTCTTCTAGTCGAAAAACACTGTCTATTTCAACCTTTATACTGCCAGAATCGATGAGATTTGAAATTTCCGCCAGCTGGCCTGCATTCGCTTGAACAAAGCAAAAGTTAGCACGTACGTCATGCTTGGCTGCTAGATCTTCGTTTGGAAACTCTACGGTTGATACAAGGCACCCCCCCTTCTTCAAGATCCCCCAAGATTTTTCAAAAGTTTCGCCTCCCACTGTATCGAATACGATGTCCAGATCTTCTAATTTTGAAAAGTCTTCCTGTGTGTAATCGATCACCTCATCGGCACCGAGGCTCTTTAAAAAGTCAATATTTCTAGATGATGCCGTGGTGTAAACGGTGGCGCCTGCGAGTTTAGCAAGCTGGATCGCTGCCATTCCTACGCCGCCGGCTCCTGCATGAATAAGTACGCGATCGCCTTGATTTATTCCACCAATATCGATCAAGGCTTGCCATGCTGTCAGAGTGACTAGCGGTACAGCTGCAGATTCCTGCCAGTTTAATGTTTGAGGTTTGGCTGCAATTTCATCTGCCGATACCGTGATATATTCTGCATAGGCACCATTCTTTGAAAAGTCAGGACGAGAATAGACTGCATCACCAAGACGCCATTGGTCGACATTGTCTCCAATAGATGCAATTTCTCCAGCGAAATCCCAACCTAGTGTTAAAGGAAGTGTGTGAGGAAGGACTTCAGCCAAATAGCCCTCACGCACTTTCCAATCGAGAGGGTTTACGCCCGCAGCATGAATTTTAATCAAAACTTCATTTTCACTGGGCTCTGGTATCTCAGTAACTTGCAATTTCATCTGTTCTACGCCGCCGTAGTTCTGAATTCGGACAGAGCGCATCCAACTTTCATTTATCATGTTCATCATATTCTCCGTTAACGCCTTAAATGGCGGCTTGATTGTTAATTTATTAATCTGTTTAGAAATAGATAATCCTAATCAATTTGATTAGCGCAGTTAAATAGGGCCGCTTTACGCGAAAACCCTTGAGCTTGCTTGCTCGCATGAACCTTTGGATCATGGCGGCGTGTCCATGCACCGCGTATTAATACGGCAATATTGATTACCGGGTTAATAACTAACGCGTTTACTTTCATTGCAGGCGCAGTATAAAGAGAAAAATGGTGCTTGATTAGGTATTGATAATGCAATACATTGATTCCATAAGCTCAACAATGGATGATATTTATATGAATAAAGGTTCCGTCATACTACGGATATCAGATTACCGATGAATAAGACGCGATTGGATAGCTTGCCGGCTCTGGCGCTTTTTGCGCTAATTGTTCAATATGGAAGTTTGAGTAGCGCTGCACAACATTCTGGTTTGAGTCGTTCTGCAGTCAGTAAACAATTGAGCGCACTTGAGGCAAAGCTTGGGGTGCGTCTCCTTCAACGCAGTACACGAAGCATCACATTGACAGAGGCAGGAAAGCAAATATTGGCTGAGGCCAGGCGCATACTGGATGCTTTAGAGAGTGTTAAAACACTATCTGAAGATCTGCAAGGAGAAGTATGCGGGCATTTAAAAGTTTCCTGCTCTACAGGTATTGGTCGCGTTCACGTAGTACCTTTGCTTAAACAATTTCGGGTGTGCTACCCGAAAGTTAATGTGCAACTGTTACTTGAGGATCGGCGTGTCGATTTGATTGATGAACAAATTGATGTGGCGATCCGTGTAGGCCATCTTCCTGACTCCTCATTAATCGCGTTGCGACTTGGCGAAATGACCTGGGTGGTCTGCGCAAGTCCAGATTACTTAAGAATAAACGGCACACCTAAAACCCCCACAGACCTCCTTCAACACGATTGTCTTTACTATAGTAATAATCAAAATTCATTCAAAACCTGGTTGTTTATGGGCCCCAATGGTGAGGAGAGCATTTCGATTAATGGCTCACTTTCTCTCAATGATTCGACAGCATTGGCTCAAGCCGCTGAAGAGGGTCAAGGTATTGTCTGGATAGACAAGAATTCACTCGGTGATGCGCTTGAAAAGGGACGTCTTGTTCCGGTATTGGAAGACTATTCCCTTAGCCCGGGATACCCCATTTATGCGTTGTATCCCGCGCGCAGACACCTTTCTCAAAAAACTCGAATGTTTGTTAATTTTTTGAGCGAAAGATTCTCACCTAGAATGCACTATCAATAAAGCGGTTTTCTTCTTCTGCAGCTAAAGCGTAAAAACGGTTCGGCGCACGACAGAGCGCCGGCGAAATTCTTCTTCATTTAGCCTTTTTAGATCATGGCGACAACATCAATTCCAGCTAAGGTCTATTTCAGCGCTATCTTAATGGCAGTGGAGTTGCCCTTAGGTTCAGTATGATAATTTATAACTATCCCACAGATAAATAGAGCAAAAGCTCTAAGGCGCTTTGCACCCTAAACGAGCTACAACTGTAATTCGAAAACGGGCATAACAGTTAAAAATCAGAAAAAAAATGGCAAACCCGCAAAGATTCACCATTTTTCAATATTTATTTAGCGCTGTGTTAGAGCTAAAATATCACAGCGAATTACAAAGCGACGATATTGTCTGCTTGCGGGCCTTTTTGACCTTGGCTTAAAGTAAATTCTACTTTTTGGCCTTCAGCTAAAGTTTTGAAACCTTCACTAGCGATAGCGCTAAAGTGAGCGAATACATCTGGACCGGATGCTTGCTCGATAAAACCAAAACCTTTAGATTCGTTAAACCACTTAACTGTACCTTGAACTTTGGACATAATATTATCCTGTATTGTTTAATGTGAAATTGCCTTCAAGAGGCTCAATAGCGTAAAAATAGACTAAAACTTAAAAACTTACAGAGCGTTGGATTATGAATAAAACTACGATATTAAGATTGTAAACAAAAGACTTTCTTTCATGCCGAGTTAAACACTATAGAACATGAAATAAAAGTCAACACCCGCTTGATAAATAACCGATAAAAATACTATGAAGGTACTTTGTGACCTTTCTACCATAGAATTCGGCCTTACAAAATTAAAATTAGTGATCCAACTATGCATTTACTTTTTGTAATCTAAGAATGGTTTTCTAGCACATGTTAGCCTATTATTTTGTGACTAATGTTTAGTAAACAATTGATAGTCTGAATGGATTAGGTAGGCGCCAATGAGTAGATGGTATGATAAACGACCTCGTTTGGGAACAAGCTTAGATGGGCTTAAAGAACTGGATCAGAAAACCAGGGAGCCTATTTTAAACGAGATAATAGATTTGGTTAAAAAAAATCAACTAAACCTTCTGACTTTTGAAAAAGCCTTAGACTTTCGTTTCGACTCTACTCGACTGCGTTGGTATGAACATGATCCTCATCTTTGGATGGTATTTAATGTCTTACAATTAGCCAATGTCACTATTTTAAAATCAGTAGAAGATTTTCTGGAAAAAGTTTATGACAGCGATGTAATTAAAAGTAAATCCAGCCATTATTGACTAGATACTCATAAAAATAGTTCGAATTAATACCATTTTAGTACCTCTTATCACCTGTTTTACAGCACCTCACACATTACATTTTTAGAAAGTGCATTGACTGGCATTATTCAGCGCACATAAACGATAATCGATATAAAGTGGCACAGAGAGCCCAGCAAAACAAATAGATGCCAGATGCCATGGGCGTGTCGTAACTTATCACGGTGATCCAGCATGTAGAATATAACTCCGAGGGTATAAGTAATACCGCCGGCGGCTAACCAGATCACACCAGGAGTGCTTATGGCAACTTTAAGATTGTTCCACTCCAATACAGCAAGCCATCCCATGAGCAGATAGATAAAAAGCTGCACCTTTTCGTTACGTCGCGATGGACGTAATTCCAGTAATATCCCCAACGCGGCTAATCCCCATAATATTACCAATAACAGCGGCCCATTCCCGCCACGCAGAGACACCAGCATATAGGGTGTATAGGTGCCTGCGATCAACAGGTAGATAGACAGATGATCCATGGTCTGGAACAGTTTCTTCAGCCCGGGGGGATAGAAACTGTGGTAGAGAGTTGACATGGTATAGAGCAAAATGAGGGTGCATCCGAAAACTGAAAAGCTGGCAATCATCCATGGATCATGCTGTTTAATACTAACCGTAAGCAGCGCGCCCATCCCCATTAGCGCCAATACCGAACCGATCAGATGGGTGATGCTATTGAGTTTTTCACCGTAATACATAGGCATTCCTGGACATTATATTGCTCATCTCTAACGTATTGGCTGCAAGTCTAGAGTATAGCGAATAAGGGGCCCCTTGTTCAGAGTCTAAGGCGTATCTGCCCCGCAACGCGTTATAAATTAACTTTAAAATCATATTAAGATCCGCTGCAGGCGCTATATTGTAAAAGCACCCACAAATTACGGCAAAAATGCACAATCAAGTATAACCAAACTATTTTCCCATCTGCTCGAGCAAATTATTTGCAGCTTGTCTTGGGGACTGAGCATGACAAATAGCCGATACTAATGCAACACCATCAACATTAGTGGCGATAACCGCATCAAGATTAGACACATTGATACCGCCTATGGCAACTATCGGCAAGGTGCTTTGCGCTACGGCATTAGTAAGCCCCTTAATACCCCATTCTTTTTTGATATTGGTTTTTGTTGCCGTAGAAAAGATAGCACTCAACCCCAAATAATCCACGGGCAGAGACTGAGCTTCAATAAGCTGCTGCTGATTTTCAATAGACAGGCCAAGCAACTTATCTCTACCTATTAATCGGCGGGCCGTTTCTACCGGCATATCCGATTGGCCCAGGTGCACACCATCAGCATCAACGGCCAGTGCGACATCCACTCTGTCATTGACAATCAAAGGCACCCCGGTCCCCTGTAAAATAGATTTAACGGCTAACACCCGCGCTATAAAAACGCGAAGATCGCCCTGCTTTTCCCGAACTTGCACCATGGTCACGCCACCGGCAACGGCTTCTGTCACAACCCTTTTCAATGTGTCGAGATCTTGCTTGTCATCTGTCACTAAATATAAACGATAGGGGTTCACTTTCATCTCCAACTCTTTTTCATGCAGTTAGGATAATTTCAAGCGCGCAGTCAGCGTCGCCCCATCCAACTGATACAAAGCATCCAAAATATTAAGCTGCAGACTGCCAGGACCTTTTGATTGCTCTGCGGCTATTTCACCCGCCACGCCTAACACTGCCGCCGCTGCTAAACCGGTTTCTTCGCCCACGGCAGCAAAAGCCCCGGTTAATGCACTGAGAGTACAGCCCATTCCCGTGACATATGGCATCATAGCATGACCATTATCGAGCTTAAATTGTCCCTCTGAGGTGACAATAAAATCTGTTGCGCCAGAAATAACAACCGAACACTGATAAGTTTCAAGCAGATACAGCGCAGCACCTAGCGCCGCCTCACTGCTATCGAGCGCATCAACGCCTTTGCTTTGCCCTTTCTCTCCGGCTAAGGCAATGATTTCCGAGGCATTTCCTCTAATAATCAGCTTTTTGGCGGCGGCTGCAATTTGCCGTGACGTTTCCGTTCGCAAGGTGCTTGCACCGCATCCGACAGGATCAAGAATGACCGGCTTGTTATGGATATTCGCCTGTTCAACAGCAAATAACATACGCGCAATCCAGGTGCTATCTAAGGTGCCTATATTGACCACCAAGGCACCGGAAAAAGAGAGCAGTTCAGCCATCTCATCACGAGAATGAGCCATAATTGGTGAGGCCCCCACTGCAAGCAATGCATTAGCGCTATTATTCATCGCCACATAATTACAGATATTGACCACCAGCGGTTTCTGTTCACGCAGCGCATTGAGCGCGCTTACGATCGTTTTAATATTTTGCTTCATATTTTATCCTTTGCATCGGTTCCTTGCTGCCAAAAAGCAATTTCCATGCGGGTTGCGGTTCTAAATACGCTAATGAGTTCTCGACCGCGCGGACTGTTTAAGTCGATATCAGCTAATAACGTATCGATATGTTCAGTGCCTTGCGCAGCGCCTTGCTGGAATTCATCACCACCATAGAGTGCAATCCAACTTTCAAATGGATTACCTTCCCGATTGGTGTTTTGATCCACGCTGAGGTTATGCCCTATCTCTGCATAACCAATAAAGCACGGAGCCAGCGCCGCGTATAAATCAACCATATCGCCTTGCATGCCGGCATCGAGTACATAACGCGTATAGGCAACAGTACCAACATCTTCGTCTTCAGCTTCCAAGTCCGATTCAGTCAGTCCCCAGTTAGCGCAATAACTTACATGGTGAGCGATTTCAACCTCTAGTAATGCATATACGCTC
>NZ_JBLIEK010000040.1:0-29843 GCF_047632995.1 Psychromonas sp. | reverse complement strand
GCCCAGCTTGCATCCCTATAGTGTAAATAAATAATACCAATCCAACACTTTGTATGATGGGAGGAATACTAAAGTTTACGCCGTATAAGTTGTATAGGTACCCAAAAAAAATAGCGACAAATATAACCGCTGATGTGTCAAAACTAATCCCCTTTACTCGCACATTACCAAGTGCTGTTCCAAGACCAATAACTAGAAATAATACGAAGTAGTCTTTGGTGAGTAATTCTGTAATAAGTTCCATAAATAATACCTATTTTTGAAAATTTAATTGAGCCCGTAAAGATATACGTTTGCATAATTGCATTATATGATTAATGTCACATAACGTGCTGCCAATGTTAAGTGTGGATAACTCAGGTTGAGTATAAAAGCTTGTATGAAGCAGTTCAAAATCATTCCTGATGATTTTTCGAAGAAAAGGAAGTGGGGTTACCCATTAGTAAGTTCCGGTCAAGCAAGTGTGCAAATTTCCATGGTACTTTTTTACCAAGTATTAAAATGTATATGAACCGCTAATTTGTTGTTTATTAATACGCATCTAAAAATCACAATGTTGGTGTTAATATGCACCAGTCACCCATCTGCCTTTTTATTATGGGAAGTAAGCGGTGTAGTCATGAGATTGTGTATGGCTACGGCTCTTGGCTTTATAAGCCTTAGTCATTATTTAGTGCGGAGGTTAATCCAGTTCTTTGCAGATTTTTCTGCTTCAAACGGTACTTTGTCACGTAATACATAAAAACAAGCCGTTGCTAATTTATGTGCCACCGTTTTGATGGTAACCGTCTGATTGTTTTTTGCTAATTTCCGTTGATAGTAACTTTTAACAGTTTTGCTATAACTGTCACCACTGACACAACGGCAATAGGAAGCGTAACTTCCCACTTTATTAAAGCGATGAATGTCACCCATTTCTAACATGATAGTGAGCGCTAGAATATTGCCAATACCGTCAATGGTGATCAGTTGTTGAAAATCAGTTTTTCTATTGCTTCTGATGTTAACTGTTTTATCTTGTTACTGCTCATTTTATAACTCAGATGGCGGATCTATATTCCTTTAATCGACAAAAGATTGAGAATGGCTTGCTGAACAAGCTGCATTTACGCATAAAATCACGGACTGCTCTGTCCTCTTTTGGGTAAATCTAACCTTTCAGATAAAATACCTAATCGCAGCATTTCAGCAAGCCAGTCAGCATCACTGTTATCGTCCGAATATTTCAAACCTGAGTATTGCTGAATAGCTGTCGTATTAGCGAGATGCACCTAGTAGTTAGCGTCATTTAATGCATCAACTAGCCCTGTTAATTACTTTTTAAACGGTTCAAGAAAATGAAATATTTGCTTTAAATCGGTAGATAATTTACGTTGAGCAATAACAACACCTGTTTCGTCTTTAATTGCAAAAAAACTGTTATTTGAATGTAAGTCAATACCGCCATATAGTTTCATTTTAAAGCCCCCGTTTTAGCTATGTGTATAACATACACTCTAGGCTTGAACGTGATTCGTAGGAACTTACTATATGATTATCAGGTCTTTTATCTTGATTTCTCCCGACTTTTTCTCCCGTCTTTTCCTCCATTATTGCTGAAATCAGCTGCTCGGTGACGCTCTGTTATTAATAACACCCGGCTCGGGGCAGATGGCGATACATCTTGGGAACTCTATATCTTTGCATTCACTGCATAGTGCCGGGTTGATAACAAACGTTTCGCCTTGGCAGGAGATGGCGCCTGCGGGACAAACCGTCTCACAGGCATAACAAGCAAAACAGTCATCCCCTATCTGCAGGGCCATTAGATTAGCCCCTGACTAACTTGTTGCAGCCATTTCTTTTGTGCGAGTAGTTGATATTTGCCAAACAATTCGGGCCATACGCTACTTACTGCTTGGTAGGCATAGTCGACATCAAGTGTAATACCGACCGCTTCTAATGCCTGTTTAGGATCGATGCCGATACGACTGCATAACAGTAGATCCACGCCATGCAGTGCTTTTATTGCATTATCTAAGCTACTGCCATGGCCTGCTGCAACCTCGCTATCAGGGCAATCATTGCTGCCCGAGCAGTAACGTTTTATTCTCCGCTCGCCGAGATAGTGGTGCTCATTTTCAGTGAGCAGATAGAGTTTAAAACAATCAGTATGACCAAAATGGAGATCTATTTGATTAGTATTTCCGCTGGCGACAGCGACAATTAACGACGCCTGCCTTTCTGAGGCACCTTGACTGGCAATTGCTGATTGAAAACGGCTGCGCTCAACCATAGTTTGCGGATAATCGACGGGTTGTGCATTAATATCTTGCAGATTAAACTCACTGCTGCGGTCTTCACCAAGCATGCCTACAGCATCTGCGCGGCATTGCTGACAGTGTTTCATCTGGCTGACATTGCCTCCCGATTCTTCGCGTACCTGATCTAACTCAGATTTTAACGGCTCACGTTGTCCGTTTAGACCAAAAAAGGTGCCATGCTCAGGTTTGCTGATAAGCGGCATTATATTATGTAAAAAGACATTATTGCGCCTCAGCTCGCGACTTAGCTCCGGCAGGTGACCATCATTTATGCCCGGTATTAATACCGAGTTAACCTTAGTTAATATCCCCGCTTTCGAGAGCGCCCGAAGACCCGCCATTTGTCGCTGAATTAAGATTCTGCCCGCTTCTACGCCGCTATAGCGCTTACCATCGAGGTAGATCCATTTGTAGATCTGCGCCGCAATCACCTCATCTAAGGCATTAATGGTGACGGTGACATGATCCACCCCTAATCTCAGCAGCTCATCCACATGGTCAATGAGTGTCAGGCCGTTGGTGGAGATACATAATTTTATATCCGGCATCGCCTCGCGCAGTAATGCCAGCGTGGTCATAGTGCGCACGGGATTGGCCAGGGGATCGCCCGGTCCGGCAATTCCTATTACCGACAACTGCGGAATGGCTTTGGCAACGGCCATGGCTTTAAACAGTGCCTGCTCTGGCGTCAGTAGCTCAGAAACAACACCGGGGCGGGATTCATTGGCGCAGTCGTATTTACGATTACAGTAATTGCATTGAATATTACAGGCAGGGGCAACGGCTAGGTGCATGCGCGCATATTTATGATGGGCATTATTGGAATAGCAGGGGTGTTGCGATACTTTTTGCAGTTGCGCTAGTCCAATTTCAGAAGCACTTTCCGTTTGTTTAGTATCTAAGGTTAGCGTTTCGCTGGCACATTTTGTTTTACAGCTTGGACGAGAGTCAGTACGCGTCTGTAGATGGGAGTTATTGTTATTGTCCATAATTGCCTACCTGAAAAAGAATAATGATAAAGAGGGAATTGCAATCTTTATACCAGACGAATTATTTATCGTAACCTACTGATAAGTAATCTGTTAAATTAAAAACATCATTTACACAGCGATTTTTTTGAGCGCCTATTGGTGCGATACAAGACAATTGTAGGAAAATGCACATCCTTCTCCGCGCAGACTTTTTTGTGCAAAATCGCCATCACAGATTATGTTTCATACCCGACAAAACCCACATTAGACTGTTACATTTTCTCCTGATTCCAGATTTTATTTTAATAACCAACTGAATTTATTGACTATTTTCTTTGGTCTGAGTTTTGCAACTGTCAAACTACAAAATCAAATCGGTTATGAGGTAGTGACTATGTGGGATTATTCAGAAACAGTAAAAGATCATTTTTTTAATCCAAGAAATGCGAAAGCGTTAGAAGATGCCAATGCGGTGGGTGATGTTGGCTCTATCAGTTGTGGCGATGCCCTGCGTTTAACACTTAAAGTGAACGAGCAGACTGATATTATTGAAGATGCCGGTTTTCAGACGTTTGGTTGCGGCAGCGCAATTGCATCATCATCGGCATTAACTGAGTTGATTATCGGCAAAACGATTGATCAGGCGGCGCTAGTCAGTAACCAGGAGATTGTCGATTATCTGGGGGGATTGCCTCCGGAGAAAATGCATTGCTCAGTGATGGGTCAAGAAGCATTGGAAGCTGCTATCGCCAATTTCAGAGGGATAGAGTTAAAAGCGGATGATCATGAAGAGGGCAAACTTATCTGCCGCTGTTTCGCGGTTGATGAAGGAAAAATCACCCGCGCTGTAGAAAAACATGCCCTGACTAGCATCGATGATGTCATTAATTACACCAAAGCGGGCGGCGCCTGCACTGGCTGCCATGAAAAAATTGAACGCGTGATTGATGCGGTGATGGCTAAGAAAAAAGCGCAGCAAACTCCCTGCCCATCATCAAGCAATTTTGTTAATGCGCCGGTATCAGATGGCCGCGCTGCCGAGCAAATCGCGACAGAAGGTGATTCATTGACGCAAGATGTGCGTGCAATCATCAATAATTTAAGACCCTACCTGCAGGTTGATGGGGGTGATGTGAGTCTAGTGCAGGCCACTAACCATTTAATCACTGTGAGTTTATCGGGCGCCTGTACCGGCTGCATGATGACAGATATCACCTTGGGCTGGTTACAAGATCAAATTGCTGAAAAACTTGGTTTTCCAGTGCCAGTGGTCAATCAAGATCCTGTCAGTCATGAGCCACAAGAATTACAAGAATTATCTCATTTAGCCCATGCAGTTTCGTAGAGGGAGGCAATTATGAAAGCGATATACTTAGATAACAATGCAACCACTAAGGTCGATGCGATGGCATTGGAAGCGATGCTGCCACTTTTTACCGAGCAGTTCGGCAACCCCTCTTCTATTCACAGTTTCGCCGATAAAGTCGGCGCGCAAATGAAGATAGCACGCAGACGCGTGGCGGATCTTGTCGGCGCGCTGCATGACAGCGAGATTATTTTCACCTCCTGTGCAACAGAGTCAACGACCACCGCTATTCTATCCGCACTGAAAGTGCATCCTGATAAAAAAGAGATTATTACCACAGTGGTAGAGCATCCCGCCACGCTTGAGGTCTGCGAACAGCTTGAACTTGAGGGCTATAAAGTCCATTGGCTAAAAGTGGATAAAAAAGGGCGCCTCGATATAAATGAATATCAGCAGCTGCTTTGTGACAAGGTCGCGCTGGTCAGCATAATGTGGGCCAATAATGAAACCGGCACACTCTTTCCTGTTGTGGAAATGGCTAAAATGGCCAATGAAAAAGGTATTTTATTTCATACGGATGCGGTGCAGGCTGTGGGTAAAATTCCGGTTGAAGTACAAGATTCATGCATCGACATGCTGTCATTTTCCGGTCATAAAATACATGCACCCAAAGGGATCGGCGCGTTATATGTGCGCCGTGGCGTGCGTTACCGCCCGCTACTGCGTGGCGGTCATCAAGAGCGGGGACGTCGAGCCGGGACTGAAAATTGCGCGGGTATTGTTGCTTTCGGGGTGGCGGCGGAGCAAGCGGAGTTGCATCTTGAGACTATCAATGGACGCATAAAAATGCTGCGCGATAAACTCGAAAAAGGGATCTTAGCGCAAGTTGAACATTCATTTGTTACCGGCGATCCCGATAATCGCACCGCTAACACCTGCAATATCGCTTTTGAATATGTCGAGGGGGAAGCTATTTTAATGCTCCTTAATCAGCATGGTATTGCCGCATCAAGTGGCAGTGCGTGCACCTCTGGCTCACTTGAGCCTTCGCATGTGATGCAGGCGATGTCTATTCCCTTTACCGCCGCACACGGCACGATTCGTTTCTCTCTTTCCCGCTATAGCAAAGAGAGAGAGATAGATAAGGTGCTTGAAGTGATCGGCTCGGTTATCGACAAACTGCGTTTATTATCGCCCTATTGGAAGGATGGTAAACCCGTTGATATGGAAAGTTTCACGCCGGCATTTGCCTAATAGGTTGCCCTTATGGTCATTATTAACGATACAACGCTAAGAGACGGCGAACAGACTGCAGGTGTTTCCTTTACCCGTCAGGAAAAAGTCTCGTTAGCTAGCATGTTGGTGGCGGCTGGGGTAACAAATTTAGAAGTGGGTATTCCGGCAATGGGTAAAGAGGAGTGCCTCACGATTGCCGCTATTCGCAGCGCGCTGCCGCAAGCTATCTTGATGGGGTGGTGCCGTCCTAAGCATGCAGAGATAAAACTGGCCGCAGAGTTGAAGCTTGATTGGATAGATATTTCTATTCCTACTTCAGATCAGATGCTGGCGCACAAATTAAAATGCAGCAGGACACATATTTTAAAACAGCTGCAATCCGCCATCACCTATGCACGCTCGCTGGGCCTGCAGGTCTGTATCGGTTGTGAGGATGCATCGCGCGCTTCCATGCATTTTTTAATCGAACTGGCCATTGTTGGCAGCCGTGCAGGGGCGATGCGTTTGCGTTACGCCGACACGCTCGGTCTGCTGGATCCCTTTGCCACTTATGAGCAGATCAAACTGTTAAGTGCAGCACAACCTTTAGATATTGAAATCCATTGCCATGATGATCTTGGGCTCGCCAGTGCCAATACCTTAGCCGCCATAAAAGCGGGTGCGCGTTATGCTAATACCACTGTGGTTGGTTTAGGAGAGCGCGCAGGTAATGCGGCTTTGGAAGAGGTGGTTACTGCGTTAGAGCACTGTTATCAAATACAGACCGGGATTAATTTAACGCGTTTTCCGGCGCTTTGCCAAGCTGTTTCTATAGCCGCCGGGCGGCCGCTACCGACACAAAAAAGTTTAGTGGGTGAACTGGTGTTTACCCACGAGTCGGGCATTCATGTCGATGGACTGATTAAAGATCTACGTAATTATCAAGGCTTAGATCCACAGTTATTGGGGCGCTGCCATACATTGGTGTTAGGCAAACATTCAGGATTGGGCGCCGTAAGAGCTGTTTTTGCACGAATAGGTATCTCATTAAACCCTATACAGACGGGTAAATTATTATCGGTAGTACAGGAGTTTGCTATTAGTCGGAAACGTAATCCCTCAGATACCGAACTGCTTGGGTTAAGCCAACTGGTATTGGGCTCAGAACACTAGGTCAACAGACCCTAACTAAGGATATTGTTATGGACGCTACGTTTGATTATGGCGACAAAGTCAGAGTGATTAAAAACATTAGAAATGACGGCACTTTTATGGGCAGCAACCGTGGCGCGCTGTTAATCAGAAGAGGCAGTGTCGGTTACATTAAAGGAGTTGGGAAATTCCTGCAGGATCAGGTTATCTATCAAGTGCATTTTATTGAGCAGGGCTGCACTGTGGGTTGCCGCGAGTCAGAGCTTGGCGCAATAGACGCCCCTTGGGTGGAGCGATTGTTTGAACGGGGCGATAATGTGATAACTCAGAAATCGTTATCCAGTGCAGGGAAAATAGTCGTTAGCGCAGGTGACAGCGGTACTATTTTAGGGTTGGAAAGTAATCAGCCTCCCTTGTTCTACCGGGTGTCATTTAAGCGCATCAATGGCTTGGAAACTAATTCCTGGTTGATTCCGGAGACAATATTAACATTAGACGAGACAAAACCGTCGATAGTTGCAATTGAAATGGGGAGGCTCGGATGTTAACCAAGCAGAAAAACAGATCAACCGTTAGCTCAGCCTATCAATTAATTAAACTTGCGTGGAATCACTCGCAAACTGGACCCGAATCACTTGATCCAACCGTCATAGAAAAACTGCAGACGCAGGCGCAAGTGGCTGAAAAAATAATAATGGCTGTGCTGCAAAGCGATGCGGCAAAAAATCAGCAGGTGCGCCAGGAAGAGGTCAATTTTATTATTGAGCAGCTGCAGCAGCAGTTTGAAAATCCGCAAAGTTTTACCCTGTCGCTGCAGCAGCAGGGATTAACGGTGACGCAATTAGAGCTGGCTATCTATCAGGACTTGCTGTGTGAAAAAACCGTAGCGGCGCAAAGCCAGGATTACCGCGCGGCGAGTGAGCAGGAAGCACTGGATTATTACCAGAAAAACAGAGCCCAATTTAGGCACAGCGAGCGGCGCAACGTCAGCCATATCTTAATCACCATTAATGATCTCTACCGAGAAAACAGCAAGGAGCAGGCGCGCGCTAGGCTGACTCAGCTGCGCACGCTACTGCTCAATGATATTAGTAGCTTCCCTGCATTGGCACTGGCGAATTCCGAGTGTCCTACAGCATTAAATAACGGTTTAATCGGCCGCGTGACCCGCGGTCAGCTTTATCCGCAATTAGATGACGTCCTATTTTTTATGCAGGCAGGAACGATTAGCCCTATTATTGAAAGTGAAATCGGCTTGCATCTACTGCTTTGTCACGAAATATTGCCGGCAGGTGAACAGCCGGAGGCTGATGCGATTAAAGCTATCACTAAACAGATCAATCAACATCGCCAGAAAAAATGTGAGAAACAGTGGATAACCAGCTTGCTTGCGAATAGCTAGGGCTATGGAAGCGTTAATTAACAAGCAGCGTAATTTTGCGCGACTTTATTATTTATCGATAATTACAGTCGTTTATTCTCAGTGTAGAGCGCGAATAACCCTGTTTTTTATCCCTGTTTTCACGCTCTATTTAGGGATAGACTATTATATTACGCTCTTATTTAAGGAAAATAACATGATTGAACAAGGCCAAAAACTCACGCAGGGATTATTGACTCAATTAACGCCAGAGGGGATGGTGCATCATCAGGTAACGGATCTTTTTGCGGGTAAAAAAGTACTGCTATTTGCCGTACCGGGCGCGTTTACACCGACTTGCTCTGAATCACATCTACCGGGTTATGTGGTATTGGCGGATAAGTTTAAAGCTAAAGGCGTGGATCTTATCGCTTGTGTGTCAGTCAACGATGCGTTTGTTATGAAGGCATGGGGAGAAGCACACAACGCCTCTGAATTGATGATGTTAGCTGATGGCGATGCAAGTTTTACCAAGAGCTTAGGCCTTTCAATGGATACGGCCAGTTTCGGCGGTGTGCGATCAAAGCGTTATGCGATGATTATTGAGGATGGTGTGGTGACTCAGCTCAATGTCGAAGCGCCAAAAGAGTTTGCGGTCAGCAAAGCAGACGTGATGCTCGAAGCGTTGTAAGGCTGCCCAATATAATAAAAGAACAATAAAAAATGCGGCTATGATTTATTTTGATGTCAATGCTGCTCATTGAGCAGCCAACTTTTAGTCTTTGCTACCATTGCTACCCGCCTTTAATAACCCGTTTCCTGCGCTGCCGTATTTAAAAAATCCTACAGAGAAAATAAATTAAGCGGGTAGAGTGAAAATTACCCGACAAAGGTTCTATACTTATATTTGATATAAAAACAAAATTGCAGACCTGTTTTGGTAAATAAAGTGACGCTGAAAACGTTTCTATATTGCTAAGGTGTCTGTGTTTGTGTTGCTGTATTTTGACACTGAACAGTGTCAATGCGGCTAACAAAGGCTGTCTAATAAAACGTGTTAATTGCTGAGCGCGGCTTATTCAGCTTTGATTTTAATTGACCAGAAGATGCACTAGGACTTCGTCGTGTTGCAGCCTTTTTAGGTTCCAATATAATGTCCGAACTGCTAATACCTTGCCACTGAACGGGTTGTGGTGGCTGCGGGCGGCAATAGACCAACCCATATTGCAGGAGTATACGATAATGAAACTATTATTAATGGTGGCTGCATTGGCACTGTCTCTATCTACCGGGTTAGCGTTAGCGGCTGACCAATTGCAAGACCAAGACCAATTGCAAGATCAAGACCAATTGCAAGATCAAGACCAAATGCAAGACCGAGACCAATTGCAAGACCAAGACCAAATGCAAGACCGAGACCAATTGCAAGATCGAGACCAAATGCACGATCAAGTCTACGGTAAGCAGCTTATGACGCAGCAAGAGCTTAACCAATACCACGCTAAAATGCGTGCGGCAACAACAGAGCAGGAGCGTCAGCAAATTCGCAATAAAAATCAACATATGATGCAAGTACGCGCTAAGGAGCAAGGCGTGATACTTCCCGGTGTGCCTCCAATGAAGGGTAAGGTCAAGGGAGCAGCTGGTGGCAAGGGAGCAGGTGGTGGCAAGGGAACAAGTGGTGGCACGGGAGCAGGTGGTGGCACGGGAGGAGGTGGATCAAAGTAACATATTAAAAAATAAAAAATATCTTACTAGTAAATCAGAAGGGACTGCGCGATGATTCGCGCAGTCCCTTCTTTATATTCATCACGTTTTATGCCGCTATTTTTTATGTTTACCAACGTTAGCTGCGTGAATACTCTGAAGCTTGTTGCAGGAGTTGCTCGCTTGGCCAGATCCCCGTATACAGATGAAATTGCTCGGCAGCCTGCAGGGCTATCACCTCTGCACCTGTGATAACTTGCTTATCTAGACTGCTTGCTAACTTAATTAAAGGGGTTTGCGCGGGCAGTGCGACCACATCAAAAATAACTTGAGCTTGATTGACCACCTCCGCGCTGAAAGCTAGTTGTTGTGATTGTTCGCTGCCAGCCATGCCAATAGGGGTGACATTAATTAACAGTTCACTGTCAATCTCGGCTTGTGCGTCTTGCCATTGGTAAGCGTAAGTTTCAGCCAGTTTTCTACCGCTGCTTTCATTACGGGAAACGATAGTGCCTTTCTTAAAACCGGCATCGAAAAGCGCGCCTGCAACCGCTTTTGCCATACCGCCGCTACCGCGCAGTGAAAATGTTAATTGGTTGGAGATATTATGCTGACTCAGTAATTTAGTGACGGCAATATAGTCGGTATTATAGGCGCGCAGGTAACCATTATCGTTAACTATGGTATTCACTGACTGCAGTGCTTGCGCGGATTGGTCGAGTTCATCAAGATAAGGGATACACGCTTCCTTATAAGGCATAGAAACACCACAGCCGCGGATCCCCAGGCTGCGAATGCCAGCGATGGCAGCGCCAAGATCAGAGGTTGTGAACGCTTTATATATAAAATCAAGGCTCAATGCATCATACAAAAAGTTGTGAAAGCGCGTCCCGATATTACTGGGTCTAGCGGCAATCGAGATACAAAGCTGGGTATCTTTAGTGATTTTCTGCTGCATATTATTTTCCTTATTGGTGTCGCATCGGTCGAAGACGTCTGACAAAGAGTAACAGATTTAAGAGGCGATGAAATCCTAGCGGCTCTCGCTTTGTACTCTACAAGGGAAGTGCACTTTTTTGAGGGAGGGAAGAGTCAGGTCAATGATTTTGCCATCTCTCTTTTTAGCAATTAAAATCCAAGCCAATAATCGCAACAATAGCGTTAGCGGTTAATGGCTTGGTCATTAAGCCCAAAGCGATAAACTATTCTCAACGGAGGTTATCTATGCGCCGCCAGGCTCACCGGTAAACTTAACCAGTAGATCTTCATCTGTGACAATCATTTGGCAAGCTAAGCGAAATTTTGGCGGCATATCGCCAACAGAAGCACGCTGTTCATCTTTAGCAGAGAGTTTGCCGATGCTTTTAAGTCCTTCGCGTTCTTTATCGGTCAGCATAGCGCCCTTAATATGGTCGCCATCAAGGTGAGTTACTTCCACCAAGCAAGAACCGCATTTGCCATCTCTACACTCATGTGGGATTTTAATCTCATTTTCTTCTGCCAGTCCCAATAACGCATCGCGCTTGCCTGCAACGGCACTCACTTTTTTGTTTTTACGCATAATTGGCGATGAAAAATATACAGTAGCCATATAATGTTTCCTCTTTAAGTTTGATAAGTAGTACCAATTTGCTTAATTATGACTCCCTGCAAGTGGGAAAAGTTAAGCAGATCAGTACAGGCAATAATTGCAATTCATAAGCCACAAGCAGGTAACCGTGTAGTGTTGTTTTGCAATGGTTACTGATTACAACGAAAGAGCCAGTCCATTAAATAATTTCGCGATCTATTTTGTTTTAAAACAAATAGTTAGATTGTTTTTTATTTTTGTTTTATGGGCCGCTATTGGTTGAGTTTTAATATTAATGATTGCGCCATTAAATATGGGTAGAACAATTTAATGAGGCCGCATCAATCCGATTATTATAAAAATGACAAAGTGCACCATTTATTACAATTTTGTAGCGGATAAAGAGAGGGGTAAACAACGGAGCTGGCTGATGCTCAACAACATTCCTGTTCTATTTTATAGAGCAGTTGCAGTGCGTCTTGATCTTGGCATTGCTCAAAGTACTCATAGAGAGTATTGGTCTGGTTGCCGATAAAGTGCAGATTGTCATGATTGGATTTATTCTGCTGCGCTCTTTTCAGGGCAAAGTAACGGTGCCACTCCTTTGCTCCGTTACCCGCGAGCATATTTTGCTCGAGCATGGCAATCAATTTATCGGCATTGAGGTCGCAGTTTAGGCCACAAAATGAGCGGTAACGATCGGAGTGATTATTATCTTCTGTCATCTTTTTTCCTTTCTAGTGATAATGGATTATTCAGCAAAACATTCCTTATAAGAGCGGCACTCTGAGCAACTCGGCGCTCTGCAGATATAATCGCCGCCCTGCTCACATAAACAGCGGTAAAAAAAACGTTTCCAGCGCATATTTTTTGTGTTTTTCGCGTGCAGTTCAGGAAAATTGTATTTTAGCAATATCCCCAGTTGACCACGATCGGCTAAGCTCAAACTGTGCCATAGATGAAATTGAGTCAGGCAGGCTGTGGCAACAATGATCGCCATCTGCATGGTATCCGCTACGCGCTGATCGGCGTAGCTACATAACAAGGTGATTAGCTCGTTGCGTTCCTGGGAGCGTATATCCAGCAGTTCACCATAAACGGCAGCACGCGCATGGGCGGGTGTTTTGTCTGATTGCTGCCAGTTGGCTTCCTGGTTGTTTAAACGCGCGCAACTGATGGTTCTGAGCAGCTCATTGTAGCTTGAGCTATCGAGGCCCAGACCATGTGGCAATGCGGCATTGCCTGATAACTGCGCAGCAATAATCTGCCTAAAAAAATCGTGGTTAATATTAGACAGTGCAGTCGGTAATGGCTCTGCTTTAGGCAGGGCTACCGAATCGTTGTGCTTATTGTATTGCATATTATTCTGCATAGTGACCTCATTTGTTAGAGAGGGAAGGAGGGGCAGATAATCGCCACCATTATAAAATAACCACTGCTTTAATTTGCGCCCAAACCGAATCCCCTATTTGTAAATTTAAACGCTGTTTTGATGCATAGGTAATTGCGGCTAAAAGAGAGTGAGTCGCTGATATTTTCAGAGTGATAATGCATTCTCCCGGCGGTTTCCGCTCAACAATATGGGTGATTTTCGCCGCGAGTAAATTAATAATTGAGCTGTCCGTTGGCGGGGTCAGGCAGAGGCTTACATCGCGTGCATTGATTTTGCATCTGAGTTTGCTGTGTATTGGCATCTCTAGCTGTGCAACCCACAAAGGCAGCGGACCGATAGCCAGTTTGGTTAAATAATTATTTTGTTGCGCAACTATCTCGGCGGTCAGGAGAGAGCTGCCGCCATCATTAAATATGGCCCCTGCACTGAGATCCAACATCACCTCGGTTAACGGGCCGCTGTTGATCACTTTGCCATGCTTGATAAGCACAATGTGGTCGGCAAGCTGGGCAACCTCATCAGAAGAATGGCTAACATAAATAATGGGAATAGAGAGGGCTTGCTGTAATTCTTGTAAATAGGGCAGCACCTCTTGTTTTAACGCATTGTCTAATGCCGATAAAGGCTCATCCATCAACAGCAATTGCGGCGATGTTAGCAGTGCGCGGGCAATCGCGACACGTTGACATTCGCCACCCGATAAAGAGGTGGGCGGTCTGTCTAATAACGCAGTTAGCCCTAAAAGTGTACAGATCTGATCGAAGTTAACTTTCTGCTCGCTAGGCGGCAAATGGCGGCGCCCGAAGTTAAGATTATCGCGCACATTAAGATGTGCGAATAAACTTGCCTCCTGGAATACATAACCTATATTGCGCTGGTGGGGCGGCACAAAAATACCTTTTTCTGAGTCTTGCCACACCGTATCGCCCATTGCAAAATAGCTGTTGGGCAGCTTTTCCAGTCCGGCCATGGCGCGCAGGCAAGTTGTTTTCCCCGAGCCGGAAGCGCCAAAAAGTGCGCAAACTCCTTGCCCGGGTAACTTCAATTGCACATCAAGGCTGAAATTATGACGCTCAACCATAAAGCGTGCATTAATGCTGTTCATACTAGCCGCCTTAGCTGCGCCTGATAATTGATGCAGTAGATAAGTAGCAGCGCGATAAATGAAACCAGCATCATGCCTCCCGCTAACCAGTGGGCTTGCTCATATTCCATCGCCTCCACATGGTTATAAATTTCAATGGATAAAACACGAGTTTGCCCGGGAATATTACCGCCAATCATCAAGACCACGCCAAACTCCCCTATGGTATGGCAAAAGCCCATGATCGCCGCGCTGAAAAACCCCGGTTTGGCTAACGGAACGGCGACTCGGAAAAAGGTGGCGATGGGGCTGGAACGGAGTGTTGCGGCTACCTCTAACGGGCGTTTACCAAATGCTTCAAAGGAATTTTGTAGCGGCTGTACAACAAAGGGCAGGGTATGCACAGCGCAGGCGATGGCAATACCGGCAAAGGTAAAAGGCAGCATCCCGAGGTTAAGAAAAGCAGCTAATTGCCCGAGCGGACCGTTCGGGCCAAGTAAGAGCAACAGATAAAAACCCAATACGGTTGGCGGTAAAACTAAGGGTAAGGCAAACAGCGCGCCAAGAATGGGTTTTAATTTTGAATTGGTTTGAGAAAGCCACCACGCAAGCGGAGTGGCCAAGATTAATAATATAAAGGTAACAATGGTTGCCAGTTTACAGGTTAACCAGATAACTGACAGATCTGCCATTATGCATCCACCTGATAACCAAAAGAGCGGATAATCTCCTTGCATTCAGGAGTTTGCAGGTAACGTAAGAAATCTTTTGCAATGGGATTGGTTTTGCCTTCATTTAATAAAACGGCATCTTGCTGAATAGGTTGGTAGAGGGTTGTTGGAATTATCCAGCCGGATCCTGAAGCTATTTTATGGTCCACAAGGACTTGTGACAGCGCGATTATTCCCAATTCAACCGCGCCGCTGCTAATCTGCTGAAAGCTTTGACCGACGCTTTGCCCCTCAACTATCTTACCTTTTAGTTGTTGATAGATACCGAGGTTTTTTAGTACCTCGATTGCAGCCGCACCATAGGGGGCTGTTTTGGGATTGGCAATCGCCAAATGCACTATCTGTGGCGATTTTAATATCTCTCCTGCGGCATCGATTAGAGCCGGATCACTTGACCAAAGCAGCAGTTTTCCTTTGCCATAAGTAAATTGACTTCCCTGAACCGCTAATTTCTGCTCGACTAACTTACTGGGTCTGGCCCTGTCAGCCGCTAATAATATTTCAAAGGGGGCGCCGTTACTGATTTGCGCATATAACTTTCCAGTGGCACCCACCGATAATAATATCTGATGGCCAGTCTGCTCTTGGTAGTGTGCGCTGATCACTTTTAAGGGTTTATAGAAGTTACCGGCGACTGCGACGCTCAGCTGTCCGGCTAAAGAGAGGGGGGATATAAGAGATAAAAATAAGATGTAAAGCATCTGTTTATTGGCTGAGCTCATAGAATAGATCTCCTGACAACCTGCTAAGGAGGACGCCGAATTTTGCAGCGCCCTCCTATATGTTATAAACCGGGTGATGTTACAAACCGAGCTGAGGTTTTATACTGTCGAGCCATTTAGTCAACCGCGCATCTGTTAGGTTAGATTGGTTGTCTTGATCGAGCACTAGTCCGACAAATTCCTCGCCATCTAAGGCGGTGGAACTGTTAAATTTGTAACCTTCATTAGGCCAGCGGCCAATTAAGGTCGCGCCAGCAGCTGAAAATAGTTCAAACAGCTCGCCCAGCGCATCAACAAATTCATCGGGGTATCCCTCCTGATCGCCCAGGCCGAAAAGAGCGATGGTTTTACCGCTAAAATCGGCATCTTCAAGATCAGAGGCTATCTCTTCCCAACTCTCGCTTTCACAATCAACGGATAGCCCGGGAAGTTCACCTTCACCGAGGGTCGGCGTGCCGATAATCAAGTTGTCAAATGCAAGCAGATCCTCAACGCTACAACGGTTAATATTAATTGGTTTTGCGATGCTTTCATCATTGAGCAGGGTGTAGATTTGTTTTGCTATTTTTCGGGTTTTACCTGTATCAGTGCCGAAAATAATACCTGTTTTAGCCATCTTAATTCTCCTGTCTGTTTACGTTTGAGCGGACTATCTATTTATTAATTGCTTACTGCATTACTGCACAATATATGCCTGACCCATAAAAACCGGGTGGATGATTTTAATTTATTGATTTTAAAGAGTTATATTTTTAAGTTTGCATTTTTTTTGATTGTTAGATTTAAGACAAGAAGTACCTATTGTATGGGTTGTAACAAAACAGATTAATTTTCATCGCAATGATTTTAGGGTATGGGCTGGTGGCCTAACGCAGGAGTTCAGTGTGCGATAGATAGCATTAAGGAGAGATAAAAAATAAATAAGGATATATTTAAGGCAATAAGATAAAAGAAGGCGATTGCCCCCCAAGGCCGGGGATACAAGAATTTTAGCTATGGTTGGATATAAGTGAGTACGTTATTACCTCTGGTAACTTATCGGTTTAAGACGAGCGAATTGTTATGCTCATTTGGTTGATCTCTAATGAACCGGTCCCTCTTCCGACAGCAGTGATTTCTCAGTCAATATAATCATAAAACTGATCCGTAAAATATTCATTGGCGCTGTAAAACGCATCGGCAACAGCAATAGAATTTAGATGGGCAATAATATTTTCACTATTATCCGATAGTTTTATAGCCGGAGGACTTTTTTATTAAATCTCAACCCCTTGTTTATTGATGGTTATTTCATTAAGGGGGATATCTCGCTTGGCCTGCTCTATCGCCTTTTGCGCCAGTTGCGCTAAACCGCCGCAGCAGGGCACGTCCATGCGCAGTATGGTCAGGCTTTTGAGCTTGCCGTGACGGATCATCAAGGTGAGCTTTTCAATATAGCTTTGTTGGTTGCTATCGAGTTTGGGACAGGCTATCGCCAGTTTTTTATCTTTTAGATAGCGTTGATGAAAATCACCCGCAGCAAAGGCGCTGCAATCCGCCGCAAGCAGTAGATGTGCATCACTGAAGTTGGGATTTGCTGGGTTTATCAAGTGTAACTGAACAGGCCAATGGCTGAGCTGGCTGACGCTTGCTTGACTTAACTCCAGCGGTTTTAGGTTGCTTATTTTTTTACTTTCTTGGTTTGTGCTAGTTTCATGTAGGATGTTTTGCTCATGTAAAACCTCTACAGCGATGGCATGATATGCAAGTTCATTATGGTTGAGCAAATGGTCAAGATGAGCTTTAATAACATTTTTCCCCCCTTTAATGATATTAACCATCACTTGGCGCTCATCGTAGGGCTCGGCTTCACGTTGGAGAACTTTCATTGCACCCGTCGGGCAGGCGCCAAGGCAGGCACCTAAGCCATCACACATAAGATCGCTAATCAGGTGCGCTTTGTTATCAATAATCTGCAATGCACCTTCATGGCAGGCAGGGACACAGTCCCCGCAGCCGTCACATAGGCTTTGTTCTATTTCAATTATATCGCGTAGCATTTTATTCTCCTAGAAATCATCATCATCGTCATCATCGGACTCTTTGGCGATTATCGGCTGGTAAACTTCAACGCGATCACCTTCCTCTAACTGCGTGTTTTTGGGGCAGACCTTGCCAAAAATGCCAACTTTTAAATCGCTTAAATCAAGCTCGCTAAAGGTGGCTGCTAATCTTGATTGTTGAATGGCTTGATCGACTGTGATTGGCGCTTTTAAATCAAGCTCTTGCCAAAAATTGTCTCTGCCTGCTGCATAAGCGACACTGAGTTTCATATGCTAAGCTCCTTTTACTGTGATTATTAATGACATGAAAATTCATTCTCAATGACTTTTATCGGTTTTTTGGATATCCATTGCTCAATCACGCGTTTGCCGGAGAGAATAAGACCGAGCATAATAAATCCGCCTGAAGGTAAAACGATTAATAACAGCCCATTGTACTCAGGGAAAGGGGCGAGTTCGATAACGGAAAAAGCGTCGCCCAGCAATAAACTGGCATTAGCAAACAGCGTACCGCTGCCAAGCAGCTCGCGACAACCGCCCAATATAACCAGTGCTAAGGTGAAACCTAAGCCCGTTGCCACGCCATCCACGACTGCCGGCAGGCAAGGGTTTTTTGATGCATAAGATTCCGCTCGGCCCAAAATCGCACAGTTTGTGACAATCAGCGGAATAAATAAACCCAGCACTTTATGCAGTTCATGTAGCCATGCATTCATAGCCAGGTCAGCAATGGTCACCAATGATGCGATTAGTAAAATAAAAATAGGGATGCGTACCTGCGCAGTTAAAAACGAACGGATCAGGGAGATTAATAAACTGGAAAAAAACATAACGGCGGTGGTGATAAGGCCCAATCCTAAGCCGTTTGTTGCGCCGCTGGTGACCGCCAATAACGGGCAGAGTGCCAGCATCTGAGCAAACACCACATTGTTTTCCCACAGGTTACTTTTTATAATTGCTTTATAATCGTATTGCTTCATATTAACTCCCGTTTGCCGTAGAGGCTTTACTGTTGTTTGCCACTTTTCCCGCTGTGTTAGCGCTAAGGCAAGGTTGCTGCTTTATCTGTCTGCAGGAAAAAATCTTTGTTATTTTGAAACTGCCCCAGTGTGGCATAGATGCATTTCACCACCGCGCGCGGCGTGATGGTAGCGCCGGTAAAGGCATCGAATTGACCGCCGTCTTTTTTCACCGCCCAACCTGTTTTATCGGGATTGCTCAGAGATAAGCCGTTAAAATCTAAAATCCAGTCTGATTTTGCCAGTTCAATTTTATCGCCAAGTCCGGGCGTTTCCGTGTGGCTTAATACCCGTACTCCACTCAACGCACCGTCTGCGCTGATCGCAACCAACAGGGAGATATCACCGGAATAGCCGGCTGATTGGGTAAATAAGACAATGGCACTGACTTTATCCTCTAACTTGGCGCGGTAAAATGCGAACTCTTGTCCCTCAATTGTTATCTGATATTTTTCATCAAGCGGCTGATTGTCATAAGCGTTGCTAGGTAAAACCTGATCTAATAATTTAGTCAGATCTTCCCGCTGGCGATCGGCTATCGGCTGCGCCGTTAAGTTATTCATAAGCAGTAATAAGCTGCACACTATTAACGCGACAATACCCATCAGCAGCGCAGGATAAGCCAGTGTCTGTTTGTGTTTTTCGCTAATCAGTTTCATTTTTTATCCCCATAAACCCGATGACGGGTGCAGCTTTCAATTAATGGGCTGACCGCATTCATTAATAAGATGGCAAAGGCTACGCCTTCCGGATACGCCCCAAAAACACGGATTAAAAATATCAGTAGGCCACAGCCAAATCCGTACCAATAACGCCCTTTGGGCGCGGTCGGACTGGTAACCGGATCGGTGGCAATAAAAAAGGCAGCTAGCATTAATCCGCCACTGGCTAATTGCACGAACGGCGATAAAATAGTTTCAGGTGAGATAAACCATGCAATGGCACTGGGTACAAAACAGCCGACAATTACACTCACTGCGATACGCCAATCAATCACATTTTTCCAAGTCATCCAGATTCCACCAAGCAGCAGTAGAACGGGGGATTCGCCTAAACTGCCTGGATTTATGCCAAATAATAGCGTGATAATCCCCGTATTGAGATCACTGCTACCGCTTTCCATCACGGATCCTAAGGTGGTGGCGCCCGTAAATGCATCTGCCAGATTGAGAAACATCGGCTCCGGTGCCGGCCAATTGGTCATCTCCACCGGAAATGAGATAAGCAACACAACGCGTGCTAACATTGCTGGATTAAAGAGGTTTTGACCAAGTCCGCCATAGACCTGTTTACCCAGTACGACCGCGATGGCTGCCCCAAAGGCGCCAAGATACCAAGGGAAGTGAGGGGGGAGGCTCATCACCAGTAGTAACGCTGTGACCAGTGCACTACCATCCGTTAACTGACCAATCTTTGTTGTTTGGCATTTTTGACAAAGCCATTCACTGATTATGGCGGCAACCATTGCTGCAACAACGAGCAGTAATGCCTTTTCGCCAAACAGGTAAATACCAAAAACGAGTGCCGGTAATAATCCCAAAATAACTTGGCGCATTAAACGGCTGACTGTCATTCCTGAATGTATATGCGGCGCACTTAATAATAAGGTTGACATAGTTAGGCCTCCTGCTCAGCAGTTGTGGGTGTTTTTTTCGGTGTTTTGGCAGCTTTTTGTGCTTTTTTAGCGGCCTTTTCGGCGGCTTTAGCTGCTTTTTCTGCGGCTTTTTGCACTGCTTCTTTTTCTAATCGAATACTGCGCTGCTGATTAAGGCGGCGTGCTAGTTGCGCTTTTTGCTGCATCTTATTTTGTCGCCAAAGTTCACCATTGGCATAGTTGAAATATTGGGTAAGCGGCAATGACGCGGGGCAGATAAAAGCGCAGGAGCCGCACAGTAAGCAGCTGCTTAGTCCGTGTTTACTGGCGCCTTCTAAATCATCATTGGCAATTAACTCGGCCATTGTATTGGGCAGTAAACCCATCGGGCAAGCTGCGACACAGCGTCCGCAACTGACACAGGGGCTGCTGACCTGTTGCGGTAATTCATCTTCTACTAAAAATAGGATGCCGCTGGTACCTTTGATGATTGGCGTATGCATATTGTTGATTGTGTGTCCCATCATAGGCCCACCAATAACAATACGGCTTGCTGTGCTCTTTAAACCGCCACAGGTGGCGACCAATTCTGAAATTAAGGTGCCGATAGGGGCTTCTATATTCATCGGTTTTTCCAGTGCGCCGCCGCTTAGCGTGACCACTCTGTGGGTCATTGGTTTGGCGTAACGAATGGCGTTATAGATAGCGACACAGGTGGCGACATTTTGTACAAATACGCCGACATCGGTGGACCGTTTGCCTTTAGGCACTTCAACGAGACACAATGCCTGAATAAACTGCTTGGCTGATCCCATCGGATAATGAGTGGGCAGGGATTTAACTTCTATATTGTCATCTTCGCTGCAGGCCTGCGTTAAACACTGCAGTGCTTGCTGTTTATTATCTTCAATACCAATAATCGCTTTTGCGGCCCCGCTTGCCTGGAGTAGATAACGGATGCCGCCAACCACTTCGACACTTTGCTCCTGCATCACTTTATCGTCGCAGGTCAGGTATGGCTCGCACTCACAACCATTAATTAATAGGGTATCAATCTGTTTGTTTAAGGTTGAACGTAATTTTGTGGCTGCCGGGAAAACGGCGCCTCCCATACCGACAACGCCCGCTGCCTCAATAATATCAATCAGTTCAGTGCGACTTTTACCGTGATTGTCGAGCTTTACCGAAGTGTTCTGTTGCTTAGGATCGCACAACAGGTGAATCATTAACTCTTCACCCCCACCGGGAATAGCGGCACGATGGTCCGCTATTTGCAGCACACGGCCGGACTGCGGCGCATGGAGATTGGCGCTGCTGCCTGAGCCTGTGGCAATAAGTTGTCCGGCTATAACTCTATCGCCTGCTTTGACAATCGCTTTGGCGGGCAATCCCGTATGTTGCTTAAGGGAGATATATAACCGCTTAGGGGCTGGCAAGCGCATAATAATATTGTCATTACTTAGTTGCTTGTGCCCTTCAGGGTGAACACCGCCCCGTATTAATGCGTGAGAAAAAAGCATTGATTCACCTCTTCTTAGCTGTGTTGCGGTTTAGGCCAAGCCCAACCATAAGTAAAAATAGGATCTGTTTTATAGGTGATCGCATCTTGCGGACAGGCACTGACACACATGCCGCAGCCGGTGCAGATATCCGTTAAGATGCCATGCAGTTGTTTATTGGCGCCAACAATGGCATCAAATGGACATTTCTTAAAACAGCGTGTACAGCCATCACATAAATCGCTTTCAATTTCGACAACTTGTGGAGAGCTTTTAGCTTCATTGCTTTTTTTCAACGGCACACCAAGCAATTTTGATAACTGCTGGGCTAATACCTGACCGCCCGGCGGGCAGCAATCAGGGCCCAATTCTCCGGCGCTCATGGCGATTGCCGCTTGTGCGCAGCCGGGGAAACCACATTGTCCACACTGCCCGTTCGGCAGCAGTTCGCTGATCGCTTCTACAATGGGATCTTTCTCTTTTGCAAAAAAACGCGCTGCTAAACTCAGCGCCAGCCCCATTAGCAGTGCGAGCAGCGGAATACTTAATAAACTTAAACTGATCATATCCTTGCTCCTTTAAGCCAGTCCCGCGAATCCGGAAAATGCCATCGCTAATATGCCTGCGGTTATGAAACCAATCGGCGCGCCCTGCATTGCAGCGGGTATTCGGCAAAGGGTCATACGCTCGCGCAATCCTGCAAAAAGTACGATAACTAGAGTGAATCCCATTGATGAGCCAAAACCGTAAAGCAGTGCCTGCGTAAAATCTAACTGTTCACGAATAGTGAGCAGGGCAACACCGAGTACGGCGCAGTTGGTGGTTATCAGGGGTAAAAATATCCCTAATATCCGATGCAGCTCCGGGCTTTGATAAGCCACCATCATTTCGGTTAGTTGTACCAGAACCGCTATTACTAAAATAAAACTCAGTAATCGTAAAAAACCTAGGCCTAGCGGTAGCAGTAAATAATGCTCCAAGATCCAGCCGGCAGCACACGACATGGTGAGTACAAACGTAGTCGCCAACCCCATGCCAAATGCGGAGCTGACCTTATTAGATACCCCCATAAAGGGGCATAATCCTAAAAACTGCGCTAGCACTACGTTATTTACTAAGCTGGTGGTCAGTAGCAATAGTAGGTAGTCACTCATTAACTTCTCCTTTATAGCGCATACAATCTGCTGATTGATGGGCGCTTTACTCTGTATGGCTTGCTTGCTAATCAATAATTGCGTTTACAATTACAGTTGCTACTACTTGTTCTTTGCTTTTTGTATTTCTCTTTTCACTTTGTTATTGCGATAGCTATGTTGTTATTGCGATAACTATGCCAAAAAATACAAAGGTGGCAGGCGCACCAATCTAGGGTTTTTGGATTAAAAAATGCACTATAAAGAGGATTGATTGTGAATAGCTTGCTTGGCAATAGGGTAAATAAACGGGTGACAATCATTAAATAGAGATAAAAAACCGTTAAAGTGGGCTCTAGTTTGTTTTAGATCATTCTTTTATGACGTTTTGATAAGGATTAAGTTAAACACCATTTTTAGGCATGTAAGTTGCGACACCTTTTACAGAAACAGGAGGTTTGATTGGCTGAATGCAACAATCAAGACAAATTGTTACATTTATTACAGAAAACTGACTCTCTTGAACTGTGCAAATGAATTGTGCCTATAACAGGCTAGGTGGTACTGATGAGTGATCCGAATTTGAGTGGTGTATTAAAATCTTTTGATGCTGAGCAGCAGTTAGTCGCACTGCACAAAATCAGTGTTATTTTGAGTCGTTCTTTGAATATGGAGGATACTCTGAAACAGATGCTGGCGTGCCTGGATGAATCTGCAGGCATGCAGTTCGGTATGGTGACTTTATATAATGAAAGTCGTCAGGGGATGTTAGTGCAGGCGCTGCATGGTGCCAATCCTGAGGTTATTTGTGATGCCTCACGCATTAAGTATCGTACTAATGAGGGGATTTTAGGCGCTGTTCAGACAAAAGGTGAAACGCAGGTGATCGCTAAGGTTTCTGAAGATCCGCGCTTTTTAGACCGGCTCAGTCTTTATGACTATGATCTGCCGCTGATCTGCGTCCCTTTGGGTAGCAGTTCCTACCGTGCTGGCGTGTTAGTTGCCCAGCCTATGAGTAGCGATTTGAGTGAACTGTCACGAAAAACGCGATTTTTGGAGATGGTCGCTAACCTGATACTGCAGACGCTGCAATTATCCAATACAGTGCAGAAAGAGAAACAAGTATTGCAGGAGCGTAATGAGTTATTGGAATCTAAGAATAAGAGAGCCAATAACTTTTCCTCTATGGTCGGTAATACTGCTGCGATGCGGCAGATATTTGAAACTATAGCGCAGATAGCCAAGTTCGATACAACCGTCTTAATTCGTGGCGAGAGCGGTACAGGTAAAGAGTTAATTGCCGGTGCCATCGCCTATACTTCGCCCCGTGCCAATGCACCATTTATTAAACTTAACTGTGCGGCACTGCCTGATAATTTATTGGAAAGTGAACTATTCGGGCATGAAAAGGGCGCCTTCACCGGCGCGGTTAAAACCCGTAAAGGGCGTTTTGAACTGGCTGATGGCGGCACGCTGTTCCTCGATGAAATTGGCGAAATCAGTGCAGGTTTTCAGGCTAAATTACTGCGCGTTTTACAGGAAGGGGAGTTTGAACGGGTTGGCGGACAGGAAACAATTAAGGTAGATGTGCGCATTATTACCGCAACCAATAAACCCCTGGAGCAGGAAGTGCGTAACGGGAATTTTCGTGAAGATCTCTATTACCGCTTAAATGTGATGCCGATCCAGTTACCCCCGCTGCGTGAACGATTAGATGATCTACCTGAGTTGGCGCGCTTTATTGTGGTTAAACTAGCGAAGGGGCAGAATCGCATTTTGAAAATAAGTGACGGTGCGATTCGTTTGTTACTGGGGCACAATTGGCCCGGGAATATCCGCGAACTAGAGAACTGCCTTGAACGTGCTTCTATTATGAGTGAATCTGGGTTAATTGATCGCGATGTGGTGATGATCAATCAGACCACTATGAGTGCATTTGCGTCACCACGTCAGGAGCGTTATCCCATGTCAACGGATGCGCCTGCGCCAATCAACTCCGATAATGCTGATTTGGATGATCGCCAACGGGTGATCTCGGCATTAGAGCAATCTGGTTGGGTGCAAGCTAAAGCTGCTCGTCTGCTCGGCATGAGTCCGCGGCAAATTGCCTACCGGATTCAAACAATGAATATTCATGTGCGTCGCATGTAAGTGTTATTTGCGTAGTTGTTGAATGAACCGAGTATAAGACCCAAGCAACAAGTAGTTTGGGTCTTATTAATTACTTAAATACTTTGCGCGGCATGTTCAAAACACCCTTTTGAGCAAACTTTTGCACAGGCCAGACAACCAATGCAATTATCGGCATCCTTGATGCCCATCACCATCCGCATATCGTCATCATAATCACCTGCATCGTCGTCATCGACCTCTATCTCTTCAGGGGCAAAAACCCCACGCGTGCAGACGTTGTAACAACGCCCGCAACCGATACAGTTAGCTTGCTCTACGTTTTTCACAAATTGCGGCGTCCAGCTTGCACCGGACTGCGTTAATCCTGTTATTTCTGCCATTTTTTTCTCCTTTGTTTGCAATTAAAAGTTTGTAATGAAAATAGATTAGTGGAAACTATTCATCCCATGCGCCATCGGCTAGTTTGTCAAAATAGTCGCTCTCTTTTTTTCGGCTTATTTGCCGTGCTTGTCTGCGCGCTATCTCCCCCGGCCAATTGCTTTGCATATCATTGATTAAATTTGCAATGGGCGCCTCTTGCGCGCTGATCACCACACGTGTGCCTTGTGCCAGCAGTTGTTGGCGCACTGGGTTGCCGCAGGCCAGGCAATAAACGGCAAAACAATCCGTTAACGCGTTTAATCTGTCCGTTATTTTTTGTGGGTGATGGCCTTCATAGTGGGGCAATGCAACGGTTTTAATATGCTTGCTCGCGGCCTGAGTGACGCTATAAATAACCAGACTCGGACAGCTACCGAAATGGGCATCGACCAGACAGGGGTCACTGCTGGCAAATGCGATAGTAAGTGTCTCTTGTGCGCTCTTGTGCATATCAAGCTCCAACTCTAATTTGGCTTAAATCTTGTTTGAAGGGAGAGTGATAGACAGGAATACTATGCACCTCATGACGTAATAGATTGGCTAGATCAAATAGCGTGTTGCGAATGCCGCTATAACCGATAAATGATTTTGCAAAACAGCCAAATTCATCATGAATAGGAATACCGATGCGCAGCAGCGGGATATTCATAGCCGCAGCTATACTACTGGCATGTGAGTTAGAGAGTAATAGATCAACCTGATCGATAGTGGCCTGCTCGTGCAGATCGGATAAGTCGCCAATCTGTACTTTATCTATCGGTAAATCCACTAATTGCGGCTGATTGCAGGGCGCAATGACAGCTGATAATTTTATATTGACCGTTGTTAGCAGTGCACTAAATGCAGTGAGATGATCCGCCTCCATTGCCAGTGCTGCTTTTTTACCGCCGAGCTGGGTATGGGTATCGATTAAGGCATCGCAAAGCTGCCCGCGTGCGCGCTCAATATTCGCTGGTATTTTGCGGCCACTGAGTTGACTCAATAACATAATTAAGCGGTCGGTTTGCTCCAGTGTATGCAGGTGCGCAAAGGTTTCGGTTGGAATCTGGGTACGCGCCGATAGCATGCTGGCTGCACGATCCAGTGAACGGCCGATCACTAGGGTTGCCAAACCCTGGCCGATAGTTTTGATCTGCTCAATGGTGCAGCCGCCTTGCGATAGGGTGGTAAAGTCCTGCTCGGCTAAGTAACCATCCAGAGAAAGGCTGAGATCGGGAATAACTACGGGGGTTAAGCCGAATGCTTCCACATAACGTTTTAATAGTTCAATATCCCCCGGAGTGAGCATATGGCTGGCTAATATATTAACGCGTTTGCGTCGCGCGCTGGTCGGCGGCTTATTGACTACCAACTGTTTAATCATCGCCTCGACGGCACTGGCATAACCGGTTTCCAGAGAGCCGTAAAAATCGGGGGTATTGACGGCAACAATGCAGGTGTTCTTATAGTTTGGGTTTTCTTTTTGAAATAGCCGCAGTGACTGCTCAATATCACTGCCTTGCGCTTCGGTTAATCCCGAGGTCAACAGGCCAATCAATTTGGGATGCTGTGTTTTGCATAGATGGGTAAACGCCTGTATTAAGTTATCATCCGATCCCATTACCGTTGAAATCGGATCCATTGCCGTGGACTGCATAGGAATCGGCTCATGAAAATGCTGTATTAAAAAAACTTTGGCAAAGGCGCTACAGCCTTGTGCTGCATGCATCAGCGGCATCGCTTTGTCCATGCCTAAAAATGCCAATGCGGCGCCAAGCGGCTGGCCCACTTTAAGGGGCTGTTCTGCGAGCGGTTTTTTATTGGGGATTATCTGTGCCATATACTATTCCTCGTTAACATAAGAGACGCTAAGTCATTATTGCGATGACCAAGGGGCAAGCTGCTTTGCCTGCTGCCAGACTGGACTCTCAAGGGTTAAACATAATTGCTCCGCTAGGGTTAGCATCCCTTCAAAACCTGCAAAAGCATGCTCGCGCTCTTGGTTTACCTCCACAAACGGCATGCGCGCTTTATAGGCGGTGTACATATTACGACCGCCGGCGATCATCACGTCCGCCTTGTACTGATAAGCAACATCGAGCAAATTCCGCGGGCTGGTTTCATCCAGTAACATAGCGTCACTGCCCATTAATTCACGAATTCTGGCTTTATCTTCCTCGGTACTCTTGCGAGTGCCGCTGGCAACCACCTGCATCCCCAAATCCTGCAGTGCGGAGACAATCGACCAAGATTTTACGCCGCCGGTATAAAGCAGCGCTTTTTTGCCTTTTAATTTTTCGCGGTAGGGGGCGAGTGCTTGATCAAGTTTATCTCGCTCTTTTTCTATTAACTGTTCAGTACGGTATGTCAGTGAGGGATCATTAATGAGTTTGGCAAATTGGCGCAGTGCATCACAGACATCACGAATGCCGTAGAAGCTACCTTCAAACCAAGGGATCTGATATTTTGCTTCTAATTTGCGGGCGACATTAATTTGCGCTCTGGAACAAACCAGCATTAATGCCTCGGCATGATGCATGGTTTGCAGCTCTTTAAAGCGGCAATCGCCCGAGAGGTTTGCCAGCACGCGCAATCCCAGTTGATCAAGCAGAGGCAGGATATGCCAGAGTTCACCGGCGACATTATATTCACCCACCAGCGCTATATCGTGGACAATACCCTGCGCAAATTTAGGTTTTGGGGCGGGCGCTGCGCTGCCGATCACCTTATCAACCATCAGTTCACCGGCGATCCGGTTACCTAGGTTTTTATTGCCATAAAATCCGGCGGCATCAATGGCGATAACGGGCAGATTGATTTTGCTTTGCGCGCTTTGGCAGACCGACTCGATATCATCGCCTTCCATTGCCGGCACGCAGGTGTTGTAGACAAAAACGGCGGCCGGATTATGTTTTGCAGCGACCTGCAGTATGGAATGGTAAAGGCGTTTTTCTCCGCGTCCCATAATCACATCTTGTTCATTAAGATCGGTGGTAAAACCGAGGCGAAAAAGTTCAGGCCCGGAGCTTTGTGTGCCACGCTTATTCCACGAACTGCCTGCACATCCGACCGGGCCATGAACAATATGCGCCACATCGGTAATCGGTAGAAGTGTTATCTGCGCGCCATCAAAACAACAGCCCCCAGCGGTGGCGCCGGGAGTGGCAGGTGTACAACCCGATTTTGATTTTTTGTTGTGCTCACAAGCGGGTTCATTTTGTAATTCAGTGATTTGTGATTGTCGCATAGGATCTCCACCATATAACCTTTGTTATTATTGCTATAGTCTTCCTTTGCAATACCCGTTCCCTTTGTAACTAATTGATTATTATCAGTTGTTTGATGTTACATTGTTCACAATGGTGGATAACCGACACGACATAGTTTGCTCTCTATGAACTGGAAATTATTCTAATGCTGCGAATCGTTCGCTTAGGTAATCGGGCTGGCCCATCAGCTTTGCCAACCATGGGGGAAGTGCACCCGCTGCCACGCGCTGCTGCAGCTCTAAAAGCTGATCGGTAATAGTCGGATTATCTTTGCTTTTAAGGGGGTGAATGCCAGCGTTGATCACTTTAGCTGCCGCTGGGCCGCCAATAGAAGCGCAGAACATCAGTTGGCAGTCTTTGATTATTTGTGCACGAAATATATTTTTTTCACTGCCGCGACCACCTTCAGCATTACGCACATCAATATGTTGAATCTGCTGCGCATCAAGGCTGTAGATATAAAATTTTTCGCATGAGCCGAAGTGGCCATCAACCGTTTTTCCATCTGTTGAGGCAAAAGCGATTTGTAGTGTTGGGATTTTTGTTGTCATGTTGTGCTCCTTCATTGCCTTGTTATTGATCGATAGCTAGGTATTAACCACGACGCATTCTGATAGTGATCGGTAGCGAAGGGGGGGCGGGTAATGGCTCAAAATAAAAACAATCACCACTGCTTAAGGTCAGTTTGCCACCCCAGCGGTCCTCTTCTTCAAATTCCAGAGAGGTAACTTGCGCTTCAAGATCTCTTTTGGCGATGTAACCCGTTAGGATCCCGTCTTGTTTTCTTAACATTATGTTAGGCATATTCACTCCTTGGATTAATATCCCCTTTATCCTTGAAACTGCATCCTGTCTTTATTAAAAGTAGGACTGCGTTCTCTCACCCCAATCACATAGTCAATCTATGCTCATGGGGTTCAATCGCTTGTCGCCCCTTTTTATTAAAAGTAAGGGAATTTCCAATTATTTCGGGTATATGTGTGGCTTTTTTTAGCAAAACAGCTTGTTAAATTAAGCAAGCTGTTTTGCTAAAAATGAAAGGCTGGAGGGCTCCAGCCTTATGGGTTTTAGCGAACTAAATCAAAACCGAAATCTGTTTCACCATATTTGCTAGTTTGTTGATCCAGCTTGGCTAAAATTTCGTTGACTAGTGTGGTTAAAATCTGCATTGCACCTTCATAACCCCAAGTAGTCTGGTGATGTAGATGATGACGGTCAAAAATTGGGAAGCCAATACGGAT
>NZ_JBLIEK010000039.1:0-30924 GCF_047632995.1 Psychromonas sp. | reverse complement strand
GTTGCTATCCATTGTTGATCCTTAAAAAAACGCACACCAAAAAGTGTGCGGTATCTGTTTTGATAATCTAAATCTGCGGTTTCGGTATGACTAGTTTCCATTCCAGCCACCTGTCATCCAACTCTTTTTTTAGTTGAAAATGAGTATACGCATCGCTGAGTGGCTGTAAAGGTTGACTATCGCTGGTGCTCATACTGATTCCGCCCTTAATTAAGGAGGTCAGTGATGTGGATGTTAAGGTTGCGCCAGTAATGCCGACATCTAAATTAAAACCAGAAGCAGGCCAGAAGATGGAGTTTTCTCTAATCAAATGAGCGTATTGCGGGTAAATATTGACAGTGATCTCTACGCCGGAAGCATTATCGGATAATTGCTTATCTATAACTTCCCCAATCTTAATTTGGCGGTGATAAACCGGGCTACCGATATCTGTTGAGCCGGCATTATCTGCAATTAATATAAAGGGAGTGCCCTGGTTTTTTAATGCGAGAGTTGGCGCCTTGCTTTCCCCAATAAATATATTTTTGGCATCGCCACTACCCGGTAGTACATTCAGATAAACACCTGTAATAAGGGTTGATAAGTTTTTTGCGCCAGATAAAGAGAGTTCACTGCGAATAATCCAAAAACGGCTGCCTTGTGTTGCGACTTGGTTGGCAAACGGCGCTTGCAGTTCGGCTATAGCTTGAACTTTATTCTCTTTTGTCAGCGATAATTCTTTTATTTCACCAATGACCAATCCTTTGAGCCTTAACTTGCTACCAATTTTTAGGTCATAAGCTTGTTCAAAGATAATACTGATAGTTTGCAGTGGTTGGGTTGCTTGTTGAACGTTGTCAAATAGCCGATATAAACCATTCTTATATAGATTGCTTTTATTGTCCGGGGCAAAATCAACAGCAATTCCTCCAGTGGCTATGGCCAGTAAAGAATCAGTTTGAATTTTAATGCCCGATAACCCTGCATCTACATTAATTCCACTGATGTTCCAAAACACACTGTTGTTGGTAATAAGGTGTTTATATTGACCCTTGATAGTTAAATTTGTACGCATTAAGCTAGAGTCGTCGATAGAAAATGAAGCGACCTCTCCAATGGGGAATTTATGGTAATAGAGAGGCGATCCTTCGCTAACGGAAGGCAGTTGTTTACTTAAGAGTGAAACAGTTACGGGCTCATTGAAAACGCCTTTACCTAATTTCGCCATCTCTTTTGAAGGATAGAGCCTAAATCTGTGATTTTCGCTGATAATATTGGTTACCGTAGATTTTTTAATTGGGCGTGAATTATATAAAGCAATCCCCCCGGAAATCATATTTTCAAGGGGGGCTGTTTGTAGGTTAAGCCCTTTTAATGAAACATTGAAATTGACACCACTGAGCAAATAAAACTGACTGTTTTTATCGATCAGGTATTTGTACTGATGGTTGATATGAATAGCCGTTTCTATAAAGCGGCCACTCTCTGATAAATTTAACTGACTAATTTGGCCTATTTCAATACCTTGATAGGAAATTGGATCTCCCTGATTTAGCCCAGAGGCATCTTCTGCTAACAAGATTAAAGGCAATACAGGCACTCTCTGCGGTTGTGTCTCTTGCACCACAAAGCTCGTTGATTTTTTAGCGCGGTCCGTTGCTGATGGTGCGGGAGAAAAAGCGATATAATCCCCGGTAATTATATTGCTTAAATTTGCTATTTTAGAAAATGAAATTGACGTTTTTTCTAACCAGAATTGTGCGCCTTCAGTGATCATTTCACTAAATTGTGGATTTATCACTGCATTGGCTACAAACTGTTGTTTTTCTATTGAGTATTGAATATCAGTGATACGTCCAATACCGTGCCCTTTAAATAAAATGCCTGCACCTTGGGGCAGGTTGGTTATCTTATTTAAGGTCAGCTCAATGGCTAGCCCCATCTCTGTTTGATCGAGACTTCCAAATAATGTAAATTCAGGGGTTGCTGTGATAGCTGTGCCATGCTGTGGGGAACTAAATGTTATGCCGCCGGCAATTAATGAAGAGAGGCTATCAAGTTTAAACTCAATACCCGCCCGGGAAATATTCGCATTTAAGCCGCTAATATTCCAAAATTTGCTCTCTTTTTTAATCAAGTGACTGTGTTTTGTGTCAATAAAGGCTTTTATATTAACAGCTTCCCCGTTCTTACTGAGGCGCACCTGTGCCACTTCACCCACTTGGATTTTCTTAAAGAAAAGAGGCGTCCCTACACTGATTGAGTGGGCGCTCGCGCTTGTTAAGTTAATTAACTGAGCATTATCCGGGATGCTGATAGGTTGTTCGCTGAGCGCATTAAAGGCAGTCGTATTCTCCCCTTCGCCAGGCTGTAAGTTGATATAGCTGCCAGAGAATAGCGTGTCTAGACCCGAAATGGAGGTCAGCGTTGCTTTAGGTGAAACAAGCCAAAATGTCGTTTTATCCCGTAGCATAAAAGTGGCGTGGGATTCTATTTCAGCAAACACATTAACGCCCCCGCTGGAAGCAAGTTCGATTTTCTTAACGGTGCCTACAATCACCCCTTTGTAGCGAATCTTGGTTTTATCAATGATAATGCTTTCTGCATTTTCAAAATGTATTTTAATCTCTACATTCGCATGTGTAATATGTTGAAATACTATCCATGCACCAAGTAGTGCGGCAATAAAAGGTAAAAACCAGATAGGAGAAAGGGAATGCGTTTTTTCGATTTTAGCCTGATTATCTGAAAAGTTGTTATTCATCGGTCTGAGCATCCCAAATTAAACGTGTGTCAAAACTGCTGGCGGCAAATAGGGTGGTAATTACAACCAGAGTAAATGAAGTGGCGGCGATACCTGGGTAAACAGATAGCAGGTGGCCTTTATCGAAAACGGCAACCATGATTGAAATGACAAACAGATCCAGGATCGACCACTTACCAATCCAGTCAATTAAATAAAATGCAAAGAGTTGCTTTTTAGGGTCCACATTCCATCTATATTGTACCGAGAGTACAATAATCGTGAGTGTAATTATCTTTACAAACGGCACTACAATTGATGCGATGAAAACGATCAGGGCAATGCCCAGCATTCCACTGTCAACAAGGCTTAATATACCCGAAAAAATAGTGTCAGGGTAAAGCTTGTTGTTTTTAATCAAATAGGTGATTGGATATAAATTAGCGGGAAAAATAAAAATTATTGAAGTAATTAATAATGCCCAGGTTTTTTGTAAACTGTTTTTTTGCCGTTGTGATATTTCATTTAGGCAGACAGGGCATTGTCTCGGATGCACTATTTGCTGGCTATAATTGCCGCAAAGCTTGCACAGCTGCAGGCCTTGCATCTTGCCTGTTTTACCTGCAACCGCTAGTTTATTCATTTATATATTTTTCCCAATAACTATGATGGTTGTAATTACTGATAATCGTTAGATTAAGTAACAAAAGCGCAATAAAGAAATAAAAACCTACGCCAAAATAGAGATCGACATCATTCATCAGTTTAAAAATGGCAACCATCAGGCTCACCATATAGACCTCCAGCATTGACCAGTGTCTAATAAAATAGGTGATTTTCAAAATTTTTGGCAAATAGCTCGGGTGATAATTAAAGGCTAAGCAGGCACTGCTTAGCGCAATGCTGCTGATTAATAATGTTGGCGCAATAACCGCGCAAAACAGTACAACAAATGCAACCACGGGCGCGTTATCTATCATCATTAGCGCACCTTGCAATAAATTTGTTCCTTCAGTGATACCGAGTAAATGGGTGGATATTAAGGGATAATAAAAAGCAGGTACGAGAAGAATAAGCGCAGTTAAACACATGGCAAGTAAACCGGAGGGGTTACACCAACTTTTTTTATATATTACGCTGTCACAGCGGATGCATTTTACTACATAGCCACTGGGTATGTTCGGCACGTGTGAAACCATATCACAATGGCGACAGATGATTGTTTTCATTCGCTTCGGTCATGTGTATAAATCATTTACGTAGAAGATAGCAAATTTTAACAAAAGTTGCATTTATACTGTAAATATTTTACTGTATAAAAAAACATGCATCAAACCTAGCTAAATATTAGTTTAAAGAGGCCGCCGTGGCAGTAATTATAAAATACATTGTAGAAAGAAAAGGTGTCGAGAAAATGACCTTTACCAGCAAAAAAGAAGCCGACGCTTACGATAAAATGTTAGACAGCGCAGATCAATTTGCCGCTTTTTTAGGCGCCAGTTCCGTCACGCTGGATGATGAGCAGTTAGATGAACTCGGGTTATACTTGGCAAGTAATAAAGAAGTAATGCAAAGCATCTTTAAGGGGAATGCATTTGATGCCGTGAATAATTCACAAGAATAGTTCCGCGCAATTAGAGCTGATATAAAGTCACTTTTGGAATCAGTAAATTGGCGCTTTTCATGTGGCTGTTATTGCTTTAAAATGCGTGCTTTATTTATATCAAGACATATGCTTTTTGGTTGGAAGCATCACTGTGAGGAAAATAGCATGCCGATTATTACACTCCCCGACGGTAATCAACGTCAATTTGAAAACACTACCTCTATTATGGACATTGCAGCGGACATTGGTCCAGGTCTTGCTAAGGCTTGTATCGCAGGTCGCGTTGATGGCCAATTGGTAGATGCTTGTGATCCCATTGATAAAGACGTTAATGTTGCAATTATTACCGCTAAAGATGACCAAGGTTTAGAAATATTACGTCACTCATGTGCACATCTTTTAGGGCATGCTATTAAGCAGTTATACCCAAACGCAAAAATGGCAATCGGACCGACGATTGAAAACGGCTTTTATTATGATATTGATGTAGATGTCGCAATCAATGATGAAGAGCTGGCAAAAATTGAAAAACGCATGAATCAATTAGTGAAAACTAATTACAAAGTGATTAAGCAAAAGGTGTCGGTAGAAGAAGCTAAAGCGGTTTTTAAAGAGCGCGGTGAAGATTATAAATTAGAGATCCTTGAAGGAATTCATGCAGATGATCGCCCTGGCTTATATCATCATGAAGAATATATCGATATGTGTCGTGGTCCTCATGTCCCGATGATGAAATTCTGTCAGTATTTTAAATTAATGAAAGTTGCGGGTGCCTATTGGCGCGGTAATTCCGACAATAAGATGCTGCAACGGATCTATGGCACAGCATGGGCTGATAAAAAACAACTTCAAGCCTATTTAAAGCGTCTTGAAGAAGCGGCGAAACGTGATCACCGCAAAATTGGTAAACAGTTAGATCTGTACCATATGCAAGAAGAAGCGCCTGGCATGGTGTTCTGGCATAACAATGGTTGGATTATCATTCGTGAATTAGAAAACTATATGCGCGAGTTGCTTGGTGTTTATGACTATCAGGAAGTAAAAGCACCACAGATTCTAGATCGTGCACTTTGGGAAAAGTCGGGTCACTGGGGTAAATACAAAGATAATATGTTCACGACCAGTTCGGAAAGCCGCGATTATGCTATTAAGCCGATGAACTGTCCGGGTCATATTCAAATATTTAACCAAGGTCTTAAATCTTACCGTGACTTGCCGCTGCGTATGGCTGAATTTGGCTCTTGTCACCGTAATGAGCCATCGGGCTCACTGCATGGCTTAATGCGTGTGCGCAGTTTTACTCAGGATGATGCACATGTATTCTGTACAGAAGAGCAGATTCTTGCTGAGGTATCTACTTGTATTCAGATTGTCTTTGAATGTTACAAAACATTTGGCTTTGACGATATTGAGGTTAAATTATCAACACGTCCGGATCAACGAGTAGGTGATGATGCAACATGGGATAAAGCAGAAGCTGCACTCTCCGAAGCATTAACTAGCAATGATATCAAATTTGATCTATTACCGGGTGAAGGCGCTTTTTACGGACCTAAGATTGAATTTACACTATATGATTGCTTGGGCCGTGCTTGGCAGTGTGGTACAATCCAGCTCGATTTTTCTATGCCGGGACGTTTAGATGCCTCATTTATTGGCGAAGATAACGAGCGCCATACTCCGGTAATGATCCACCGTGCAATTTTAGGCTCACTTGAGCGCTTTATCGGTATCCTGATTGAAGAGTATGCGGGCATTTTTCCGACCTGGTTATCACCTCAACAGGTGGTAGTTATGAATATTACGGATAAACAATCTGATTTTGTTCAAGAAATCGTAAATAAATTGAAAAAATCGGGTATTAGAGCTATTTCGGACTTGAGAAATGAGAAGATAGGCTTTAAAATCCGCGAACATACATTAAAACGTGTTCCCTATTTACTTGTTGTTGGCGATCAAGAAGTCGAAGCAAATGAAGTGGCAGTAAGAACACGTAAAGGTGATGATTTAGGTAAGTTTAAAGTTGAAGACTTTGTAACTTACATAAAAGAAGAAATCATTACACGTCAATAATCATTATGGAGGAATTTGTTATAAAAGGTGTAAAAAAAGCCCCTCAAACGGGCAATAAACATCGTTTGAATGAAGAGATCACAGGAACGGAAGTGCGTTTATCTGACTCTGAAGGCAAACCAATTGGTGTTGTTTCTTTAGAAGATGCAAAAAATATGGCATTTGAGCAGAATCTTGATTTGGTTGAGATCAGCCCAAATGCTGAACCACCAGTATGCCGCATCATGAATTATGGCAAATTTCTCTATGAGAAGAGCAAATCCGTTAAAGAACAACGGAAAAAGCAAGTTCAGGTTCAGCTGAAGGAAATAAAATTCCGTCCTGGAACTGACGAGGGCGATTATCAGGTAAAACTACGCAACCTGATTCGCTTTCTTACAGAGGGTAATAAAGCTAAAGTAACACTGCGTTATCGTGGTCGTGAAATGGCACATCAATCCATCGGGATAGCTTTATTGAATCGTATTAAAAGCGATTTGGCTGAGATATCTGTTGTCGAATCTTTCCCTAAAATGGAAGGTCGTCAAATGGTTATGGTGTTAGGCCCTAAACGTGCTAGCTAAGGCATAAAGTAGTGTTATATACCGTGGCATATTAATTATGCAGCGGTATAGACATTCGCCTTACTGGTTTAACTTAAATTAGAACAATGCGGAGTTCGCAATGCCTAAACTAAAAACTGACAAAGGTGCTGCAAAGCGCTTTAAAAAAACTGCTTCTGGCGGTTTTAAGCGTAAGCAATCACACTTACGTCATATCCTTACTAAGAAGTCTACTAAACGTAAACGCCACCTGCGCGCACAAAGCATGGTAGCTAAAGTAGACGTACCACAAATCCGCAGAATGTTGCCATTTGCTTAAGTAAGGAGTATTAAATGCCAAGAGTAAAACGTGGTGTACAGGCTCGTGCCCGTCACAAGAAAGTATTAAAACAAGCTAAAGGTTATTACGGAGCTCGTTCACGTGTTTATCGCGTAGCGGTTCAAGCAGTAACTAAAGCAGGCCAATACGCTTACCGTGACCGTCGTCAACGTAAACGTGTATTCCGTCAACTATGGATTGCACGTATTAACGCTGCATCTCGTATTAGCGGTCTATCTTACAGCCGTTTCATCAATGGTCTGAAAAAGGCTTCTGTTGAGATTGATCGTAAGATCCTTGCTGACATCGCAGTATTTGATAAAGCAACATTTGCTCATTTAGTTGAAGTAGCTAAAAAAGCACTTGCTTAATCACTCTGTTTGATGAGTAATTAGATTTTTAAAAGGAGACAATATGTCTCCTTTTTTTATATCTGAAATTAAAATTAAAATTAGAATGTTCAGCTTGGTGGGAAAATACCCATTAAATTAGATAATTGAAAGTTGTATACTGATAGCTAACTAATTTATATACTGAGAGTTAACTAATTTAATAGATATATTGATAAACCTTGTTATTTTTTTAATAGCAGAAAATGTTAGTCGCATTTTTGCAATAATTTAATAATTGTTATTATGGATAATTTTATGAACGAGCTTTTTTCAAATCGCATCTCCGGGGTTGCCCCCTCTTTCATTCGCGAGATTCTCAAGGTTGCAATGGATCCCGAGATCATTTCATTTGCAGGCGGACTGCCTAATCGTGATCTGTTTCCGGTGCAAGCACTACAGAAAGCAACGAATGATCTCTTTAATGAAGATGGTAAAGACATTTTACAATACAGCAGTACAGAAGGTTATCTGCCACTGCGGGAAATGATTGCTGCAGACTATAAGCGCAAAGGGTTACAGATAAGTGTTGATGAAATACTGATAACCAATGGCTCCCAGCAAGGTCTGGATCTGCTTGGCAAAGTATTGCTCAATGAAGGCGATCAGGTGTTAATTGAAGAGCCTGGTTATTTAGGTGCGATTCAAGCATTCGAAGTCTACTCAGCGGTATTTAATTCAGTACCTGTTCACCAAGACGGTATGGATATTGACGCATTAAAAGAAACGCTAAAAACCAGCAATGCAAAACTGATGTATACGGTGCCTAATTTTCAGAATCCATCGGGTATTTCATATACAGATGAAAACCGCCGGGCTGTTGCAGATTGCCTATTGAACAAAAAGATATTGTTAATTGAAGATAACCCATACGGCGATCTACGATTTTCTGGTGAAGAAAAACAATCTTTTAAAGCGTTATTGCCCGATCAAACTATTTTATTAGGCTCTTTTTCGAAAACAGTGGTTCCCTCATTTCGTTTAGGTTGGATTACCGCGCCAAAAGCGTTAATGGATAAACTGGTTATTGCCAAGCAGGCCGGGGATTTACACACCAACTATTTTTGCCAGCGAGTATTGCATCGATTTTTGCAAGATAATGATTTACAGGCACACATTAAAAAAATTATTGCTGTGTATGGTCACCAGAAACAGGTCATGGAAAATGCAATCAAACGTTGTTTCCCTGAGCAAGTTAGTTATATCAATCCTGAAGGTGGAATGTTTTTGTGGGTAACCTTACCTGAAGGGATGTCTGCAACTGAACTATTTGATAAAGCACTCAAATATAAAGTTGCTTTTGTACCTGGCGACCCTTTCTATGTAGAAAAACGCGGTTTAAATACATTGCGTCTTAACTTCTCAAGTGTTGATCCCGATATTATTGAAGAGGGAATTAAACGCTTAGGCAAAGTACTGCATGAGTTGCTTGATAACTAAAAAAGTCCTCTATTGTTTTTATAAAAAGCCAATCTTATGATTGGCTTTTTTGTTTTTTATCAAACAGATAAAATATAATCTGTAATACACTCGCGCTGAATTTGACTTATATACGGAAAAATTAATGACCACTATCGATCTATCTACACAAATTGCGGGTATCCATTTAGACAGTTATTTAATGAATGCTTCCGGTCCCAAGTGTACAACCTGGGATGAGCTTTTGGTGATTGGGAAATCTGCATCCGCTGCAATTGTTACTAAATCTTGTACACTCGAGTTTCGTGAAGGCAACCCCGAACCGCGTTACAGTGATCTTCCTTTGGGCTCTATTCAATCGATGGGACTGCCAAATTTAGGTTATAAAGCATACCTTGAGATGGTGCCAGAGTTGAAGGCGCTAGGAAAACCAGTTGTTGTGAGCATTTCCGGTTTCAGTATTGAAGAAAATAGTGAAATGGTGACGGCCTTTCAAAATAGCGATGTAGATTTAATTGAAGTCAACTTCTCATGCCCCAATATTCCAGGCAAAGCCCAGGTTGCTTATGATTTTGAACAAACTGAATCTGCTCTGGCTGCGCTGACAAAATTAGGTAATAAACCGATAGGTATCAAGCTTGCACCTTATTTTGATATGTCACATTTCATCGCCATTGCCAATATTATTAAAAAATTTCCTGTTAAGTTTATTACTTGTGTAAATTCAATTGGTAATACATTAATTATTGATCCTGAAACGGAGCAGCCAATTATTAAACCTAAAGGTGGTTTTGGTGGTTTATGTGGTGATTATATCAAACCAATCGGGCTTGCTAATGTACGTGCTTTCCGTGAACTATTAGATGACTCAGTGCAGATCATCGGTGTAGGCGGGATCAAAAATGGTACCGATGCCTTTGAATACCTGCTTGCAGGCGCTGATGCCGTGCAAATTGCAACCTGCTTTGAAAAAGAAGGTGCAGTGTGTTTTGCCCGTATTGAAAATGAACTGAAAGCATTTATGGCCAAAAAAGGTTATAACAAACTAAGTGATGCCAAGGGGAAATTAAAGCCTCTGTAACAAAATTTTCAAACTTAATAAAAACGCTTTGCATCGTCAAAGCGTTTTTATCTGCACAAACTAATTTATTGTTTTAAGTCACAATCGTAACATTTGTAATATTACTGTCATAAAAGCACCATATACTCTCTGCTATTAAATATATTGGAGACAATAATGGATAGTGATTTCTCAAATAAGTTAAAAGCCAATCGCAAACGTGTCATTAAAGATAATGTAGTCAAATACAGTATCACCAGCGGTGGCGCGCTAGTCTTAGCCACACTGTTACTCATATTTGGTTATCTGCTCTATGTCGTGCTGCCTATTTTTGCTCCAGTGTCGATTGAAGTAGAAAAAGAGTTCCCATTCCAAAGCGATAGCAAAATATTGGCGTTGGGGTTGGAGGAGCATAATGACGTTGCTTATCAAGTAAGCAGTGACGGAAAACTTGCATTCTATTCCTTACGCAGCAAGGATTTAGGAGAGTTACTGCTTGCAGAAACTATGCTTGATGACTATTCCGCCTTTGCTAAAAGCTCCGCTAGAAGTGGAGGTTACTTATTTGCAGACTCACAAGGGCGAGTTAAAATATTTCAGCCTAAATTTATTACAACCTATCCGAGCGATGCCGGCATAAAAACAGCGACCAACGATATCCGTTTAATAATACCGACCATTAACTATCCATTAGGCCGGGAAATGATGCAAATTGATGATCAAGGGCATGCGATCACGGCAGCAAGTTTTCAGTTCTCAGAAGAAAAGGCCGCCATTGCGGCGGTAACCGATGATAAACGCGGTATTTTCTTGGTCTTAAATGCAACAATAAATATGATGACAGACGAAACTACCTGGGAAGAAGAGCGTATCGAGCTTCCCTCGCTGCCCAATAATGTTGATCAAATCCTGCTCAGTTCAAACATGAAAAACCTTTTTGTGCGTTCGCATAATGATCTTCTTGTGTATGACGTCTCTCAACCTGACAATATCCGCATTAAGTCTGCACTGACTATTAATGCACTAGATGCTGATGTGACAGACATGCAGCTGTTAACCGGGGCAAGTTCGTTAATGGTGGCAAATGATAACGGGGTTATCAGTCAGTGGTTTGAGGTTTTAAAAGAGAATAAACGTACCTTTACATTTATTCGTGATTTTAAAGCGACGGGTAGCATAACCTCTATTGTTCCTGAATATTTCAGAAAAGGATTCTTAACAACGGATCAGCAGGGCTATTTATCTGTATTTCATAGTACCGGTGATACCCGCTTATTAACTGAAAAAGTATCTGCCAGTGAAGATATGAACGTTGCCATATCGCCGCGTGCTGATGCAATCTTAATTGTTGAGGAGAGCGGACTGCGTTTATTCTCTATCGATAATGAGCATCCTGAAATCACCTGGTCTGCGCTGTGGCAAAAAGTGTGGTACGAAGGTTATCCTGAAGCTAAATATCTGTGGCAGTCAACCTCTGCAAGCGATGATTTTGAACCTAAAATGAGTTTGGTGCCACTTTCGTTCGGCACAATTAAGGCCGCTTTTTACGCCATGCTATTCGCCGTACCGATAGCGCTTTCTGCTGCTATTTATACCGGGTATTTCATGTCGCCAAGTATACGCTCTTATATCAAACCCACGGTTGAAATTATGGAGGCGCTGCCGACCGTTATCTTAGGTTTTCTTGCCGGTCTGTGGCTCGCCCCTCTGGTTGAAGACCAGCTGCCCGGTATTATATTATTATTAATTAGTTTACCGCTTAGCGTATTGGCAACAGCATTAGCTTGGGGTGCTTTACCGAAAAAAATTAAAGATTCTGTTCCTGAAGGTTTTCACCCTCTTATATTAATTCCGGTGCTATTGATTGTTGGCTATGGCTCAATGAGATTCAGCGGCACTCTGGAGTTATGGCTATTTGATGGTAATACGCGCATGTATTTGACCAATGTATTAGGGATTGATTTTGATCAGCGCAACGCCTTGATTGTCGGTATTGCGATGGGGTTTGCTGTTATTCCTACTATTTTCTCAATTGCTGAAGATGCTATTTTTAGTGTGCCTAAAAGTTTGACTATGGGGTCTTTAGCACTAGGGGCGACGTCGTGGCAGACCATGGCCAAAGTCGTTATTTTAACGGCGAGTCCGGGAATATTTTCTGCTGTTATGATGGGCACCGGACGTGCTGTTGGTGAAACGATGATCGTTTTAATGGCAACGGGTAATACACCTATTATGGATTGGAATATCTTTGAAGGTATGCGCACTTTATCTGCCAATATTGCCGTTGAAATGCCGGAGTCGGCAGTGGATAGCTCGCATTATCGAGTACTATTCCTCGCAGCATTCGTTCTTTTCATCTTTACATTTTTCTTCAATACGGTTGCCGAATTTGTTCGTCAACGTTTGCGTGAAAAATATTCAAGCCTGTAAATAGGAGTTAATGATTATGGGTAAGTGGTTTAAGTCAGGTACGCCGTGGATCTGGATGACAGGCGGCGCGGTGAGTTTAAGTTTAATCGCCGTGATAGGTTTAGTTCTTCTAATCGGTTGGCGGGGGTTGAGTTTTTTTTGGCCAAGCACTGTTTATGAATTTGATATACAAAATGAGCAAGGGCAGCAGTACAATCTTATTGGTGAGATCTATGATTCTGAGGAGGTCTTAAAAGATCAGCTTGTTGCCGCCGGAGTCACTGGTCTGGAAGGTAAAGGCGATACACTGCAGCGTTATCTGATTAAAATTGGTAACCGTGAGTTTGTTGACCTTGATTTTCAATGGATATTAGAGACCATTATTTCAGGCAAAACAGTGCCGAAAGAGATCCTTGTATTGGAGCGAACTAAAAATGGTGATTTTTACGGTTATATTGAAAACATTTTAGAGAATGGTCAGCCAATTGCGGTTGAAAAAGATAATCTAATCGCCGAATTGCATAAAAGAATGCTGCGTACATCTGCTTTAAAAGATCAAGAAGAAGCTTTGTTGAGCAGTGAGATAGGTGATATTAATTTTGCGCTGGAAAAAATTCGCCTGACAAAACGCAAATTAGAGCTGGATGATCTATTAACAGAAGAAAAGATCACTCAGTTAAATACAGAAAGCGATCTGTTGCGCAGTCAATATCTAGGCTTAGAGAATCAACTGTTTGCTTACCGTAAAGAAGCACAGCGTGATAGTGTGCAGCTCCGGGATATGCGTGGCCGTGACGTTATCCTGCCCATGTCAACTGTGCTTGATTTTCATCAACCCAACAACATGACGTTCTTGGACAAGGTTCAGCATTGGTTTCATCAAATCGGTAAATTTGTCAGTGCAGACCCACGTGAAGCGAATACAGAAGGCGGTGTTTTTCCCGCTATTTTCGGTACTGTATTTATGGTGATGCTAATGGCCGTGATTGTGACGCCGTTTGGTGTGGTAGCTGCTATCTATTTACATGAGTATGCAGGCAAAAATAATTTCACCAAATTCATCCGTATTTCTGTGATCAATTTGGCCGGTGTTCCTTCTATTGTTTATGGTGTGTTTGGCTTAGGCTTCTTTGTCTATATTATGGGGGGCAGTATCGATCAGTTATTCTATCCAGAAGTACTGCCGTCGCCAACATTTGGCTCTCCCGGCGTGTTGTGGTCAGCATTAACCTTAGCTATTTTAACCCTACCGATTGTTATCGTATCAACCGAAGAGGGGTTAAGCCGGATTCCAAGCACATTGCGTGAAGGGTCGCTTGCACTGGGCGCTACAAAATCGGAAACTTTGTGGCGAATTGTTGTACCCATGGCAAGCCCTGCGATTATGACCGGTCTTATCTTGGCGGTTGCACGTGCAGCTGGTGAGGTTGCTCCCTTGATGTTGGTGGGGGTTGTTAAGATGGCACCCACTCTGCCTGTTGATGGTAACTTCCCATTTGTGCATCTGGAGCGTAAATTTATGCACCTTGGCTTTCATATTTATGATGTTGGTTTTCAGAGTCCGAATGTAGAAGCTGCGCGTCCGCTGGTCTACGCGACATCATTCTTATTAGTGACCGTCATTATTGGATTGAACTTGGCTGCAATCGCAATTCGAAATAATTTAAGAGAAAAATACCGATTATTAGAGCATTAGTTCTAACGTCTTAAGTAGGATATAGATATGATTACATTAGCAAAATCAAAGAAACAAAGAGAAATCCTCTCACATTTAAGCGCAGAGCAAACTGCCTTGGAGATTAAAAATTTAGATCTCTATTACGGCGATAAGCAGGCATTATTTGATGTTTCGATGAAAATACCAAAAGGTAGAGTAACTGCCTTTATCGGACCGTCAGGTTGTGGTAAATCGACCTTGTTGCGCTGTATTAACCGTATGAATGATTTGGTCGATATCTGTAGTGTCGAGGGCAGTATTGAACTGCATGGCGCCAATATATATGATAAATCGGTGGATGTTGCCTCACTGCGTCGTCGTATCGGCATGGTATTTCAAAGACCGAATCCTTTTCCTAAATCGATTTATGAAAATGTTGTCTACGGTTTACGCTTACAAGGCGTTAAAGATCGTCGCACCTTGGATGAGGCAGCTGAAAATTCATTGCGTGGTGCCGCCTTATGGAATGAGGTGAAAGATCGCCTGCATGACAATGCTTTTGGTTTGTCTGGTGGTCAGCAACAGCGTTTAGTGATTGCGCGCGCTATTGCTATTGGTCCTGAAGTGCTGCTGCTTGATGAACCGACTTCTGCTCTTGATCCGATTTCAACGCTTACAATTGAAGAGTTGATCACCGAGCTTAAAGAAAAATTTACAGTGGTCATTGTGACCCATAATATGCAGCAGGCGGCACGCGTTTCAGATCAAACTGCCTTTATGTATATGGGTAAATTGATCGAGTATTCAGATACTAATACGCTGTTTACCACACCGACAAAAAAACAGACCGAAGACTATATTACTGGCCGTTACGGCTAGTCGGAGCCTGGGTCGTCGTCATTTAGGCTAACTACCCAGGAGCTCTTTGAATGTGAGCTGGTTTTACACAAAGTAGACTGTAGTTACCAATAAATTAGTTAAATGGAGTCAATGATGGAAAGTTTAAATATTAATCGCCATATTTCAGGGCAGTTTAATAGTGAATTAGAGAGCGTTCGCAGTCAAGTGATGCTGATGGGGGGGTTAATCGAGCAGCAACTCAGCGATGCGTTAATGGCAATGGCGGATAACGATATTGAACTTGCACAGCAGATCATTATTAAAGACAAAGACGTTAATCAATTTGAATCAAATGTTGATCAGGAATGCTCACGAATTATTGCCAAACGTCAACCTGCAGCCACTGATTTACGTTTAATACTGACGATTATGAAAACTGTTACCGAGCTAGAGCGTGTTGGAGATGGTATCGCTGGCATAGCGCGGATGGTGATTGAAAATCATGGAAAGGCAGGACCGTCACTTATTGGTTTGGAGAATATGGGGCAAATAGTATTAAAGATGCTGCATAGCACCTTGGATGCTTTTACCCGCTTAGATTTAAAAGCAGCTATTATGGTGCATAATGAAGATAAAAAAGTGAACCGACAATATGAAAGTATTTTACGTGAGCTGATGACTTTTATGATGGAAGATCCGCGTTCAATACCTTATATTTTAAAGGTACTCGCTGCTGCGCGTTCAATCGAGCGAATTGGTGATCGCTGCCAAAATATTTGTGAGCAAATTGTTTATTTAGTTGAAGGTGTGGATGTTCGCCATGCAACAGAAGAAGAGATTAACTCATTTTTAGCAGAGTAAAATACCTTTTTTAACGTGACCAGATACACCTGTTTTGAATCTGGTCATTTTCCGCCACATTAAAATTCCACGTATTTCATCAAACCTAAGCTAAAAAATAGGGGCATACCCCATTTTATTGCTATCAGCTTATCTCTTTTTTCTGTTCTTTGCTTTTTCGCGGCGAATTGCGGCTGGGGTGTTTTCCGCTTTTTTACGCGCCAGCATCTGGTTACGCTCTTGTGTTGCTTTGTAGCGGCTTTTTTTAAGCGGCTGGTCTGATTGATTGTTATATTGTGTAGGCAGTCCAGTGTTTAACTCATAACCGGGGTAAACAATACGCTCAAATTTACGACCGATTAACGCCTCAATATTATCTAAAAACTGCTCATCTTTAGGGCTAACTAATGAAATTGCCATGCCACTTTTACCGGCACGACCTGTTCGGCCAATACGATGTACATAATCTTCTGCTAAAAAGGGTAAGTGGAAATTAACCACATAAGGCAGATTGGGAATGTCTAAACCGCGTGCTGCCACATCGGTCGCCACTAGCACGCGAACTCTCCCGTCAGTGAATTTTTCAATCGCTTGGCTGCGTGCGCCTTGGGTTTTATCGCCATGGCATAAAGCCGTTTTAATGCCATCAAGCTGCAACTCTTTGGCCAATAAATTTGCGCTCTCTTTGGTACCGGCAAATACCAGTACCTGTTTCCAGTTTTTAACGCCGATAAGCTCAGATAACAACTCCCGTTTACGCGTTTCTGAGACCCAGTAAACTTGCTGCTTTACCTTTCCTGATGTGGAGTTTTGTGGCGAGATATCAATCGTTTTTGGGGTCGTTAATAACTGTTTCGCTAATGTTTTTACCTTGTTAGAAAATGTTGCAGAGAACATCACTGTTTGATGCTTTTGCTTGACCACTTCCATCAACTGTTCGATATCTTTTAAAAATCCCATATCCAGCATACGATCGGCTTCATCTAAGACCAAGTGCTTGATATGTGAAAGATCCACATTTCTTAAGGTCAGATGTTCAAGCAAGCGGCCCGGGGTGGCAACCAAAACATCGACACCCGTTTTAAGCATTTTCGTTTGCGGGCCCATATTGACACCACCGCAGACAACACCTGAGCTGAGTGGTAAAAATTCACTATATTCTTTGACGTTTTTAGCAACTTGCAATGCTAGCTCTCGTGTCGGTGTTAAAATAAGCGCTCTAATTGTCGTATTATTGGCTGGTTTTGTGCTGCTGCTCTTAGCCAATAGATCTAAAATAGGCAGGGCGAAAGCAGCTGTTTTACCTGTTCCTGTTTGCGCACTGGCGAGCAGATCAGATCCGCTGCGGATAAGCGGGATCGCTTGTTGCTGAATAGGGGTTAGATTTTTATAACCACACGCTTTTACGGCTTTTAATAATTCAGAAGATAAACCTATAGCATCAACACTCATTCAGACCACCACTTATTCAAATAACGTAAACAAAAATTAAGGGCGCGAGTATAGCAGTACAAATGCCCAGATGAGTTAATAATATATAAAAACATGTTAACTTATTACTATCGGCCATTTTATTGCTTAGTTTTCGTTTTATAGATAATCTGCCTATTCGATAATAGCGACTTACAAAAGCGAATAATCTCACCATAAAGGGAGTCTATAATTATTCGCAAAATCCAATGTATGTCGCGATCACAGGCGTGTATTTGGCGTTAGCATTTCCTCTTGTTGATTCCTCTGTTAATGGTGATGCGCTTGGTTATTTTAGGTAAAGAAGCTTAACTTGAATGTTGTTTCGCCGTACAGTATGGATTATAAAAAACGGGTCAGACGCGGGTTATATAAAATACTTTCTTTACACCCAAACCACTTGAATATGGATATTCAAGTGGTTTGGGTGTATCAATAACAAAGGTGCACTATGGAACTCATTTTTTCACTATTACAGCAACTTAGTGTCTATTTAGTGATCGCTTATCTGCTCAGTAAAACCCCCTTATTTATGCCATTGACGACGGTTTCCGGGCATTTGTCGCAACGCATCGCTTGTTATGTGGTATTTAGCTTGTTTTGTATTCTCGGCACCTATTTTGGTTTGGCGATTGAAAATGCGATTGCCAATACGCGTGCTATTGGCGCCGTGATGGGAGGGTTATTAGGCGGGCCGCTAGTGGGGTTTTCAGTGGGCTTAACGGGCGGCCTTCATCGTTATACAATGGGCGGTTTTACCGACACCGCGTGCGCCATTTCGACCACTGCTGAAGGCTTGTTAGGTGGCCTGATCCATAGCTATTATGTGCGCCGTGGTTTAGTGGAAAGAATATTTAAACCCAGTGTGGCCTTTACAGTTTTGCTTATTGCAGAGGTGATGCAGATGGCCATTATACTAGTTGTTGCGCAGCCTTTTGATCAGGCATTGCATCTGGTTAAAGCAATTGCATTGCCGATGATCACAGCCAATGCATTTGGCGCAGCGCTGTTTATGAGTATTATTCAAGACAGAAAAGCGATTTATGAAAAATACTCGGCGGCCTTTTCCAGTAAAGCGTTAAAAATTGCAGAGCGGTCGGTGGGGATTCTAAACAATGGTTTTAATCAGCAAAGTACTAAAAAGATTGCGCAGATTATTTATGATGAAACCGGGGTCGGCGCTGTCGCCATTACCGATAGAGAAAAAATTCTTGCCTTTATTGGCATTGGTGATGATCACCATCTGCCCGGGACGCTTATTTCATCAGCTTATACAAAACAAGCGATTGAAAATTGTGAGCTGATTTATGCTGACGGTTATGAAATTGCTTATCAATGTTCCCTTGATAAAAAATGTAAATTAGGCTCGGCGTTGATAATTCCTCTGCTGGGTGACGATAAAGTACTTGGTACTATCAAACTATATGAGCCTAAACAGAAACTGTTTTCTTCCATTAATCGCACCTTAGGTGAGGGGCTGGCGAAGTTGTTGTCCAATCAAATTTTAACCGGGCGATATATCGAGCAGCAGAGGTTATTAACCCAGGCTGAATTACGCCTGCTGCAGGCGCAGGTTAACCCGCATTTTTTGTTTAATGCCTTAAATACAATCAGTGCGGTTATCCGCCAAGATCCCAATAAAGCGCGCGATCTTATTCAGCATCTTTCCCAATTTTTCCGTCGTAATTTAAAAAATAATATAGAGTCTGTGACTATTAATGAGGAGCTGGCGCATATTCATGCTTATCTTGAAGTTGAGTTAGCCCGTTTTTCAGATCGCCTGCAGGTTGAATTTTTAGTTGACCAGACGTTATTTAATCTGTCGGTGCCAACCTTTACGCTGCAGCCTTTAGTGGAAAATGCGATTAAACACGGTACTTCAACGTTACTGGAAAATGGCCGGATTGAAATTAAAGGCTCGATAATCAAAGAGAATAATCAACAGTTAGTAAAATTACAGGTTATTGATAATGCAGGCACCTATAGATTAAAAGAAAATGAGTCCGGACTGGGTTTACAGATTGTAGATAAACGTCTGAAAAATAGATTTGGGGAATTATATGGTTTGCATATGCATTGCGAACCGGGAGTTTCGACAACGGCAGAGATACTGTTTCCTCTGCTCAACAGAAAAGATGAGGTGAATAATGGTTAGCGCTATCATAATCGATGATGAGTTATATGCACGTGAGGAGTTAATTGCATTATTAAAAGAGACGGGGCAAGTTGAGATTATCGCTTCTTGTAATAATGCGATTGAGGGATTGCGCAAAGTTAACAGCTTAAAACCGGATGTGATTTTTTTAGATATTCAGATGCCGCAAATAAGCGGATTAGAGATGCTCAGCATGCTTGATCCTGACACTATGCCAAAGGTTGTATTCGTCACCGCTTATGATGAATATGCTTTAAAAGCCTTTGAGGATAATGCGTTTGACTATATTTTAAAACCGGTTGAACCCTCGCGTTTGGCCAAAACATTAAAACGTATAAAGTCGACCTCTGTTCGCGTTGACTATACACCTCTGCTGCAAGAGCAATTAGAGCTTATTCCCTGCGCAGGCTATAACCGGATTTTATTGCTTAAACCAGAAGAGATTGAACTGGCTTATTCTGATCAGGCCGGCGTACATATTCTTTGCGACGGATCTGCAAAAAGTGAAAATGCAGTGTCCTGTTCGCTCAGTTTAAAACTACTTGAAGAAAAAACCTGCTTGATTCGCTGTCACCGCCAGTATTTAGTAAACCCCACGGCGATCCGTGAAATCAGGTTGTTAGACAATTCACTTGCTGAAATCATTACCTGTAATGGGGCCGTGGCGCCCGTCAGCCGTCGTTATCTGAAAACATTAAAAGATCGTTTTGCATTATCGTAGCGCGTCTAATAAAACCATTAAAAACCACTCAATCTGCAGAAAAACAGTACCGTATCAGATTAATATAGAGATCTGATTTTAAATCTTATTTTTTAGAAAGTGAAAGGCTATTCAGAGATGAATAGCCTTTTTTTATGTGCGCAATGTTTTTATTCATAAATTGCCGGGGTCTTATTTAAATTATTACCAAAAACCGATCTATTATTAATGAATATCCGCTAAATCTGGCGTTATAAAGAGGTGCTGTAATGACTCAATGCTCAAAATTAGATGTTAATCTTCGCCAGATGATTATAGCGATTGAAACCGCTGTTTCGTTAGTGGGGATGAACGATACGAATCACGGCAAACGGGTTGGCTATATCGCCAGCCAATTGGGACAACAGCTTGGTTTTAGTGATGAGGAGATACAGTTTTTATTCGATCTGGGATTATTACATGATTGTGGTGTATCCACCGAGCAGATGCATGCTCATATTGTCAACCATTTTGACTGGTGTGATGCCCATATACATTGTGAAATTGGTTACCGTTTATTAAAAGATTTTGAACCACTTTGCGCTTTTGCAGTGCCGATTCTTTACCATCATACGCCATGGGAAAAACTTAATAAGTTAAACGTCAGCATGCTAGATGCGCGCATGGCAAACCTCATTTTTCTTGCCGATAGAATCGATGTGCTGGCGGCAACTCATTATGAAAGCGATATTTTATTCGCTAAAGAAGAGATAGTTAAATCAATCACGCATTATAAAGGGACCTATTTTGATCCTAAAATTGTGCATGCTTTTCATCAAGTGGAGAGATCTGAAGCTTTTTGGATAGCATTGGAGAGCCGTCATATTACGCGCTACACATGGGATATGTCGCAATTTAAAAATAATCGCTTAATAAGTCTCGCCCAGCTGAAACAACTTTCATCGATTATGGCCTATATTGTGGATCAGAAAAGTCCATTTACAGCGCAGCATTCACAAGGGGTCGCCAGTTTGGCGCATTATATTGCTTCCTCGTTGGGATTACTTGATGAACAGTGCGATAAAATTGAAGTAGCAGGGTTACTGCACGATCTTGGAAAACTCCATGTACCCGACAATATATTAGGCAAGCCGGGTCCATTAAATGAGATAGAGCGTGCCATTATGAACCAGCATAGTTATGAAACATATGAAATTCTTCGCCATATCAATGGACTTGAAGATATAGCTTGCTGGGCGGCATTCCACCATGAGGGGCTTAATGGTCTTGGTTATCCATTTCATCCCCAAAAACAAGAATTAAGTGTCGAGGCGAGAATTGTCGCAGTGGCGGATATATTTCAGGCACTGGTGCAGGATAGACCGTACCGAAAAGGGATGCAGTTAGATGAAGTAATAGATATTCTTGATGGATTTGTGAAAAGTGGCAAGCTAGATGGCGATATAGTGAAGCATGCGAAGCAGCACGCAGCAGTTTGCTTTGAAATTGCACAAGGGAGCCGCAAATAGAATCAGCGCGTTACTTACTACGCTTTTTTAAAATATTGCATTTATGTGCCACTAAAATTAGTATTTTATCTGTTGTTGTACGATACTTAAAAGAATTTTATTGACCAAGGCGGTAGTAATGGATATTTCCGGAACAGTAAATCTGAACAACCAGCCAGTAACAGTGCATCGTAATGATCCAAATAGTTCAACGGTAGCTAATCTTGCAAGTGAAAATCAGAAACAAACACAAAGCGTCGATCAAGTGGTAACAGAGCAACCGGTACAAAAAAGTACTGAGTTAAATAAAGATCTCGTTAATGCGCGTGTTTCAGAACATCAAGTAATGTCATCCGGAAATCAATTGACGGCGGATGAAGCGGTTGGCAGTTTAATCGATGTGCGTGTTTAACCTGTCTCTTTATGAATGCTATTTATAAAAATTATTTATAAAAATTATTTATGGAAATATTAGCAAATAATGTTCCACTGAAAATTGCAAACCGTTCACCTGTTGCGGCAAACGTTGCGGGGGATGTTGGCAACCAGTCTGCTAATTTTATTGCTAATGTAATACCTTCAGTGCCTGCGCAAGTTAATATTTCAGGTGGTTCTGTACACACCAACATTGTTGCAAATCAAACCTACGAACGACCAACCAATAAGCAGGTCAGTGATGCTTCTAATTCTCCTAATGCTCCTAATTCTCCTAATTCTAATGCATCGCTCAAGCCAACTGAAGATGGGCAACAAGGCGATAGCACAGATGTGCAGCAGAAAGAGGCAACAGAGCAAGCAGATAAACAAGCCGCAAAAGAAAAATCCAATGAGTCTAGCCCCGAGCCTATAAATAAAAACAGCACGCAAGAACAATACAGCGATGTTGAATTAAAGCAGATTAGTGCTTTAAAAATACGCGATAGTGAGGTGCTGACTCATGAAAGAGCACATTCAGCTGTTGGCGGGCAATATGCCGGAGCACCGAGTTACAGTTATAAGACGGGACCTGACGGTGTAAAATATGCCGTTGGAGGGGAAGTTTCAATTGACACTTCAGGCGTATCTAATGATCCGCAGGCAACATTACAAAAAGCACAGCAAGTCAAGGCTGCAGCATTAGCCCCTGCTGAGCCCTCCGGACAAGACAGACGTGTTGCAGCTAAGGCTGAGCAAATGGCAGCTCAAGCGCGCAGTGATATATTGCAAGAAAACCAGGGCAATAGTGGGGCGTCAACGACTCGTTATGAATCCTCTGTACCTGAACATTTGACCGGAGTGCAATCTTTAGAAACAGAGCGTAATGTGCAAAAAAACCTAAATAATCGTATTCAACAGATCAATAACCTTTATCACAACTCATCAATAAGCAAAGTCAGCTCGACCTTCCAAACCCAAATCTAGTTGCATTCTTTTAATTTCCATCCAAACGCATTGATTTAAATAAATATATCCCAGTTATTGCTTTGTCTCATTCAATTAAGATAGTAATATGAACAAAAACAGGTATCAATAAAATTGATACTTACAGGCGTTGTTATTTAGGAAAAGAATTGATGAAGTATTCATTTAAACAATTGGCTGTTTTTGATGCAGTGGCGAGCCAGGAAAGCGTTAGCGCGGCTGCACGAAAGTTATCAATGACGCAATCGGCGGTCAGTATGTCACTTTCTCAATTTGAGAATGTGTTAGACCGACCGCTATTTACCCGCCAAGGCAATAGATTGACACTTAATCATTGGGGGCGTTGGTTAAGACCTAAAGCTAAACGTTTATTACAAGATGCACAGCAAATAGAATTCGGCTTGCATGATCAGCAAATTATCAGCGGCAATATAATGCTCTGTTCGAGTCAAACTGCAGCGGAGCATATTCTGCCTAACCTTATCAGTAAAATTGATTCTGACTTCCCTGAATTGCGCATTGAATTAATGGTTGAAAATACAGATCATGTTATCAAAAGGTTGTTGAACCATGAATGCGATTTGGGAATAATTGAAGGGCGCAATGATGATGATCGCATCAATCAAAAAACCTTAATTGATGATCACCTTGTGGTCTTTACCAACCCTCACCACCCTTATGCAAAGTCAGATGTGGTCAGTCTTGCACAACTAGAACAAGGTAAGTGGGTTATACGAGAGATAGGCGCGGGGACGAGACGCATTTTCGATGGTGCTGTCCATGGCTTAATTGAAAATATTAATGTTTGGAAAGCATATGAAAGTGTGCCAGTTTTAAAAGCGATGGTAAGAAATGGTTTTTACCTGGGCTGCTTACCTTATTTGGATGTTGCACAGGAGGTGGAAAGCGGCCATTTAGTCATTTTACCAACACCACAATTGGATATGAAACGTAGTCTGGCTTTTGTCTGGCGAAAAGATGCCGGGGAAAATCCACTGCGGGATTGTATCTTGGCTGAAGCGCGGCGCTTTGTATCGGATCATGAAAAGAAAAAAGATAAGACAGGTGTTCGCCTGTCTTATCGGTAGATAGTTCGTCACTGGATGAGAACTAAAGGAGTGTGAATATTAGGCTGCTTGTGTTTCAGTTTGATCGCTAGGTGAGTACTTTTTAACGACTAAACTGGCCAGTTGGTGACGAGTGATCACACCGCACAGTTTGCCTTGATCTATAACAGGGTAAACTGAAGGTCGGTTAGCGGATGCCGCTTTTAAACGCTCTTCATAGCTTTGGTAATTAAGGCTGGTCAACATCCCACTGTCAGTAACCGGGAATAGTTTATTTTTATCTACAACCATAAATTCAAGCAGTGTAGTGACCGTTTGATTGGCATCTATCGTCAATATTTCTGTCTGCATTGCATGACTTATCTGATAGGTTAATTCTGTAGAGTACTCTTCTGACCATAATAACCTTAAAATATCTTGCTGCGATACAAAGCCAATCAATTGCTGATTCTGATCGACTACCGGCGCTGCACTAATTGCCTTGTCTGTTAATAAAGCCAGTGCTTGGTAGATATCTTGGTTTTGTGCAAACACAAGAGGGGTCTCATTCATAATCTCTTTTACAGTTACGTTTTTTAATCTGTTTTTCATAATAGATGTATCTCCGAAATGGGTTAATTGATTGTTGTTGTTTGGATTGTTTATTTTGTTTGTGCTGTTTTTCCCTTCGGCTTCGATTAACCAGTAGCCTATACCGACAAATACTCCCCCTCCGACTATATTGCCAAGCGTCACCGGGATCAGGTTATGTAAAATGAAGTTGGACCAGGTTAGATGAGCAAAGTCAGCGACGGCAAAACCATGACTAATAAAGAAGGCCGGCTCGCTGATTGCTTTGATGGTTATGCCAAGTGGCACCATAAACATATTAGCAATACTGTGTTCAAAGCCACTGCTGACAAACATCGCTACGGGTAATATTATAAGTATCGATTTTGCTAACGTATCTTTGCTACTAAAGGTCATCCAGGTGCCTAAACAAACCAGTAAATTACATAAAATACCCAATGCAAAAGCCTGTGCCCAGCTGTGTTCAAGTTTGTGTTGGGCAACCTGCAGAGCATTAATGCCCCATTCACCGCCATCAAGGAGGTGCATGCGAGCGGTTACAACAAGTGCCAGCATTGCTGCTGCACCCACAAGGTTACCTATATAAACGCGTCCCCAGCATTTAAGCAGCTGGCTAGTTGAAAACAGACCTTGCGCCCATGCAACTGTGCTTAATACTGTGCTGGTAAACAGTTCTCCACCACAAACCACCACCAGAATAAGACCTAAGCTGAAAGCGAATCCTCCCGCTAATCTGATTAGCCCCCATGGTGCATTATGTGCACCTGTCGTCACTGTGATATAAAAAACAAATGCGATGGCAATAAAAGCACCGGCAAAAATTGCTAATGCAAATGATTTTGTCGCTGATTTCTGCACCTTTTTAAGACCGTATTGTTCGACCTGCTTTAATATATCGTCTGAGTTTTCTGTTTTTTTATGATTTGTATTGATCAGTTTAATGGGATGATTGTTACTAAGCTCCATAATGTCTATCGTGATAAATCACGCCTCTTATTTGTTGTCTACGGTGTTTTTTTCGATTACTCATCATCTTCTCCTGCCAGGGTTATATTGATTTATTAACGCGGCCCAAGTGTTTGGGTATAAAGAGCATAAGATAGATAGAATGATAATAATAATTGATATTATTAATACTTTGATTCAATTAAATTGATGGATGGGTTTTCTAATATAAAACAGCCGCTGCGGCTGATTTTTTTAAACGGTTAGGGAATAAACTTGGAAGGGGGCTCTTTACCTCTATTTCACTCTATTAATTTGAGTTAGTCGTTATTTCTGCGAAGATTTCATCACTTTATAATTACCTGTTGTATTATGTTATTTGTATCTATTGGCGGGGTAGACTCGTGTTAGTCGTAAAAAGGACAATAAATGACATTAGTTGGCGCCATTCCTGAGCATAAAAAAATGTTGGTTATATTTCGCATGGAACCAGGATCCTTGGGGCCTAATGGCAGCGAGTATATTAAAGAGTTTTGTGAGTTTGCCCAAATACAGTTACAAGCGGGAGCCAGTGCGTTTATCACTTGGTCAATTGTACCGCGCTCAGATAAAACCCGAGCAGAAATTGAATTTCAAATCTTATCAAAGAAATTAAGTAGAGGTAAAGCGAGTCAATATTTAAACCTGTTTGGGGAAAGTCTTGATTCTTTTGAAGCGCAGTTAGAAGATAATCTTGAAGCGATAATTAATCAGTATTTTGGCCGCTAGATTTAACTACTCATATAAATTTAATTCTGAATAAATTATGTTAAAAAAAATAAGCGTGACGCAATTGCGTAAAGGAATGTATATCAACGACTTAAAGTGTGGTTGGTTTACTCATCCCTTTGCACTCAATCGTTTTAAATTAGAAAATGAATCCGATATTCGGAAAATTATTGCTGCGGGTGTAAAAGAGATCGAAATTGATACAGCAAAAGGGCTGGATCTCTTTGTTGAAAAAAGAAAAACAGAAAATAATGAACTTCGTAAGGTTATTGACCAGCGTCCAGCTGATAAGGTTGAGCGCGTAAGTGCGAGACAAGAGGTAGGTCAAGCAAAAATAGTATTTGCAGAAGCGGGGATGTTTATTACCGAAATGATGGCAAATGTAAAAATGGGCCAGCATGTAGAATTAGAGCAGGTTACTCCTGTTATCAATAAAATGAGCGCCTCGATTTTACGTAATCCCAATGCGTTATTGGGACTGTCGCGTATTCGGGTTATGGATAAATACACCTTTGAACACTCCGTTAGTTTTTCCGTGTTGATGATGGCATTTGCAAAAAGCATGGGATTATCGCAAAAAATAATAAAAGAGGTGGGAATTGGCGGATTATTACATGATATAGGTAAAACACTGACACCCAATGAAATTCTCAATAAGCCAGGAAAATTAACTGAACAAGAATTTTTGATCATGAAAGAGCATGTCGTTGATAGCCGTAAAATTTTAGAAAAAACCGCTGGGCTTTCTCAAATTGCGATGGATATTGCCGCGCAGCATCATGAAAAGTTTGATGGCAATGGTTACCCTTTGGGTTTAAAAGGTGATCAGATTAGTCTGTATGGGCAGATGTCAGCCGTTGTCGATGTTTATGATGCACTAACGGCAGATCGTTGCTATCACGTGGGTAAAGAGCCTTCCGAAGTGTTAAAGTTATTACTCAAATGGGGCGGCAGCCATTTTAATCCTGAGTTAGTACAAAAATTTATTCAATCTGTTGGTATTTATCCCGCTGGAAGTTTAGTTTTATTAAGTAACTATCACTTGGCAACGGTAATAGATATTAATGAAAATATGCTTAAACCTCAGGTTGAGCTGTTTCTTAATACCAAAAAGCGCTGTTATGTACCACGTAAAATCATTAATTTATCTGCTTGTGACGATATTAAAATATTAAGTGTTGAATCTTATGCCAAGTGGAATATACAACAGTAACTTTCGCTTGTGAGCCTTGCTTTAACAACCAAGGTGACTCCCGATTGCAAGTTCCTATAAAGACCATTCGCCCTTACCAAAACGATAAATAATCGCACTGCCTAACTGGTTTTCATGGGCATCTGTACGCGGGCTGTAATAATGGCGCCAATCAGATTGCACAGCCCAATTATTATTAATTTTATAATGTAAACCTAATCCGCCATTGATTTGGAAACGTTTATCGTTTCTCTCCTGTTCGCGCATCATTTCACCCACTCCTGCCGTGATAAACGGGCGCCAATCAGATTGCGTGTTGAGATAATACTGCAGATCTAAGCTGTAATTTTCGTAAATAATACTTTTACTGTTTTGTTTCTCTTGCAGATCGGCTCGACTATAGTTTAACCGCGCGGATATACTGCGCGTAAAATATAAACCGGCGGAAAGTTGTTTCCCGTAGGCATGCTTCATACCCCATTCGTTATCTAAATTCAGCCAGACGGCGCCTGCAGAGATGCCTACAATCCCTGTATCAACAGGATCTACACTATGGCTTCTATAAGGTCTATATTCATTTGTTTTGCCGCTAATAGCAGGTAGCGCATCGCTGTCATCCGCGCCAAACAGATAGCTGACTTTTAACCCTATTTCGCTCTCCGTTCCATTACCATATGGCAATGCTGCCTGCTGGAAAGTGAAATAACCTGTGCCTGCTTTAATGATATCAATACCAAATAAGTAGTTAACATTTCGCCCGATAGAATCAACGGGATCAAGTAAAAATAGAGAGGTGTTGCCGAGGATTTCTGACCCTAACACTGTGCCGCCATTAAGCCAGATATCGCGTTCTGTATTAAAAGCCCATTCCCCATAAACCCAGCCCAGAACAGGGGTTACCACTAAATCTTGAATGGATGGCACTTCCGCAAATGCTTCCATACCGTATTCCCAATAAAAGGTGGACATCATAAATGAGTATACAAATGCATCCCATTGACGATAGCCGGACTTACGGGCCGATTGGTAAAATACCCCGCCAAAATAGGGATGGGCGACGTAGTTCAGGTACCAATCGTCTCGATCCCATACTGGGCCGGCAGAGACATTCTCTAGCCATTTTGTAGAAAGAGCCGGGTCATCATCTTCCTCTTCCCAATTGGTAATGGTACTGGGCATGGCGCCCAAGGTAGCTATTACTACCGCACCTAAACCGAAAACCGTATAAGTTTGTGATAACAGGCGATCCGAGTCTTCCCCGTTTTGGGGGCTGAACAGGGAGATCTGATAGGGGCTATCATAGAAGCTCGGATCAATCTCTTTATCTTCCCATAGAGAATTCGTCGCTTGTATTTGATAGCTTATTTCATATTCTTGCTCTAATTGCGGGGCGATTAGATCGTTATCAGCCATTGCGGTACTAGAAATTAAAATAGCGCCGATAAACAGGGCGTTTTTAGGTGATCTTATTGGCTGATAATTTTGCAAATACACGTGTTTGTTACTCAAAATAAAGGGAAAAGATAAAGCGAAGGTTAAGGAAACGACTCCGCTGTAGATTGCATCTCAAATGAGTGCAATTTACAGCAGAGTCTTGGGAAAATCAAAAAAATTAAAGTGGCAAGTCAAATAAAGTGAATATGGGATCTGAATCGGCTTAGTTTTCGCTGGGTAAATTGTCAGCTGGAAATGTTACGCCGGTTAATTTACGTATTTCAGTAATCACTTGTGCCGTTTGTGTTGAGCGTAACACGGCCTTTTCATCCATTTTTCCCTCGGCTATTTGCCGGGCAAAAAAGGCGGCTTCATAACTCATGCTGTTTTCAGCTTGGGGTAATGTGAGGTCGGTTATTTGTGTTTGATGGAGATGAATTTTTTCACACAATGAAATTCTTTCAATGACTAAACTCCCTTGCTCTCCCTGTATCTCGCTTGGCAAAACAGCATCGCTTATTTTAGAGTGATCTATCGTTACACTGAAATCACCATAATTGAGCAGCGCGCTGCCACAGCCATCCACTCCTGATTCTAAGAGCAGGGCATCGGCTTGTATTTTTTTAGGCTTGCCAAACAATGCAACAGTAAAAGCGATGCAGTAATAACCAATATCCATAATTGAACCGCTAGAAAAAGTAGGATTAAAGGTATTTGGATTCTCACCATCTAAATATCTTTGGTAGCGAGAGGAGTACTGGCAGTAGTGAATATGTGCCTTACGCAGCTTGCCTAATTTAGCTATATTATTTTTAACTTGCTGGAAATTTGGCAGAAATGGGGTCATATAAGCTTCAAATAAAATAACATTATTAGTTAATGCGGTCTGATAAAGTATCTCTACCTGTTGCGCATTGGATGCTAAGGGTTTTTCACAAATAACGTGTTTACCCTGTTGCAGCATCAATAAGCTTTGTTCAAAATGCAAAGAGTTAGGGCTGGCGATATAAACGGCTTGTATATCGGCAGCGCGACTTAGCGCTTGTAAATCGTCAAAGCAAGTTGTTACATTAAATTTACTGGCAAACGCGTGTGCATTTTCGAGTTTACGAGAATAGACAGCGCAGAGTTTTAGCTGTTCTGCCGGTAATGTTGCGCTGACAAACTTTTCGCTGATCCAGTTACTGCCAATGACTGCAAAATTGATCATCCAGAACTCCTGATATTAATGTAAAATGTGATAACAGTATGTTGAAACAGATAAATAAAACAAGTAGTAAAATGAAATGATGAATGTAAATGCAGCTAAAATTAAACAACAACTCGCCAGCGAACTATCTATCACACTTAACCAGGTGGATGCTTTCGTTACACTTTATGATGATGGTAATACCGTGCCATTTATCGCCCGTTATCGTAAAGAGGCGACATCAGGGCTTGATGATAGTCAACTTCGTCTTCTGGAAACGCGTTTAATTTACCTGCGGGAATTAACTGTTCGCCGTATTGCTATTTTAAAAAGTTTAACTGAACAGGATAAATTATCCCTGCAGTTAAAAAATCAAATAGAGTCCTGTGTCAATAAAAGTGCACTTGAGCTCTTATATCTGCCTTTTAAAAGTAAGCGAATCAGTAAAGGGAGATTGGCGATTGAAGCCGGACTTGAACCTCTTGCTGATAAGTTGTGGTATCAAGATAGTGTCGATAAAGCCTTGCTGGCAAGAAAGTATGTGAACGCTGCGAAGGGGTTTGATGATATTGATAGCGTACTCGATGGCGCACAAGAGATACTGGTTGAGCGGATAAGCTGTGACATTGTGCTGCTGGAAAAATTGCGCAAACAGTTATTAAATAACGCA
>NZ_JBLIEK010000038.1:0-31918 GCF_047632995.1 Psychromonas sp. | reverse complement strand
CCATACAAATAATCCCAGTGGAATTAATGAGATCAGAAATCCGACTAAAAGAAGGTGTTTTAAGGGGATGAGTCTAATTGGAATTCGCATTATACACGCCATATATTATTGGGAGGCAAAGCCTAAAGGCTGATAAACGGTCTCAACTATTGTGCATAAATAATTGATATATTACAAATAATGTGACGTTTATGGTTAATATTAAGAAGGCGATATCAGTCACGATAAAAGCCAACTATAAATAAAAAAGCGATTAATTATAACGCTAATTAAGTTAACTTACCTCCGTATCAACAGAAAGTAAGTTAACTATCTGATTTGTTATTATTTAGTTAGCATAACAAACTTGTTGTATTCAACCTCATTTAGATCACCTGTTTTATCCAAATCTAGCGTAATAAAAGCGCCCAGCAGTTTGGTATCAGCCTCAGCTTCCATCCGGTTAATAACCCCATCTAGGTTTGTATCAATAGCTTGAAAGCTCATTTGATTCATCGCATCATAAATGACTTCTTTATCGGCTGTGTTCGCTGCAACAGCTTGATCCGAAACTTCTGCGTTATCGGTTGTGCTGGAGAGAACTGTTTCGTCTATTTCACTCGAAGTAACCGTTTCACTTGTTGCATTAGAGGTAACCACTTCATCTGCCATGTCAGATGAAGTGGCTTCTTCTTCCGTACAGCCAAATGTTGCGAAGGCAATGGTAAAAGCAAGGATAAGTGTTTTGTTCATGATATAACTCCGTTTTTAAATTTATTAGAATAGTTTTGAGGGTCTCGCTATTGAATAACGACTACACTACTTAGCTATAATCATGCCAACTATAACAATCCTTTTAATTCAGCAAGTTACGAGTGAAGTATGTGTTTTTTAGTATATTTCATAAGTTAAATGTCGCCATTTGCAGACAGTTATTAACAGATATTTAATAAACACATAAAAATCAATGGCTTATAAGGTCTCCGAATGGAGACGCTTATTTTAATAAAAAGGCTGGCCGGTGATAATCTTTTATCTATCTGATAATAAGGCTAGTTTTTCCCTCTCTGCTCCCCTGTAAAGTGGGTTAATTCAAGCATCTTTTTCAGGAGCAAAACAAGGTATCTTATTTTTTATGAAATCTAGCTGGATTGATCACTAGAAATAATCAGAAATTAGGGGTTATTCCTTAGCTGTTAGCCGCAAGATGGGGCACCCGAACATTTTAAGTAAAAAAGATATGGGGTTCCAATTCATTCTCCCAATTCATTTGCATTTATAATTCACCTCTTAATTCCCCATATCCAAGTTAACATCACTCACCACGCGAGATTTTAAACCAAACAAAGCACTTTAAAATCAAACTGTTATATTGTTTTCGGCACAAATGGTTATTTTTGTATCGGGTCCTAATCAGTCAGTATATAACCTATAATTAAAATCCGTGTTATGCTAATTATCTTCCATATTCTTAATTTTTGGAGAAATTTGATGCTTGATAACCCTCTTCCCCACAGCCTTATTGAAGGCACAGTTATTGATCGAATTGACTGGACAGAACAGCTCTTCAGCCTAAAAGTAAAGGCAAAAATGCATCCTTTTAAAGCCGGTCAATTTACCAAGTTAGCACTGCCTACTGCTACAGGTGGATGGTCTCGCAGAGCATACTCTATGGTTAATGCCCCCAATGATGAAATATTGGAATTTTTGCTGGTGACCGTGCCTGAGGGGGGATTATCTCCCCGTTTGGATGCGCTGCAACCCGGCGATCTCATCTATGTGGGTGAAGAGCCTACGGGATTTATGACCTTGGAGGAGATCCCTGAAACCGCCAGCGATCTCTGGATGCTATCCACTGGTACTGCGATCGGCCCTTTTTTGTCCCTGTTGGCTGATCCGTCTACAAAAAAGCGATTTGAACGGTTAGTATTGGTACATGCCGTCCGTCACGAAGCCGACCTAGTCTATCAGGATCGTATTAAGGCCTTGCAGGCAGATCTTGGGCCGCAGTTCCACTACGTTCCGATAGTCTCCGGTGAAGCTGTACCTTACGCGCTCACTGGACGGATCCCGGCGTTACTATCTGCTGGTACATTGGCTCAGTTCAGCAGCGTTGAACTGGATCTGCTCAAGAGTTTCTTTCTAATCTGTGGTAATCCAGAGATGGTGCGAGATACTCGTGAAGTATTGCAGAATATGGGGTATCAGAAACATTTGCGTCGTAAACACGGACAATTCAGTTCGGAAAATTACTGGTAACTAGCAAGATACGTTGCTGAGGATGTTCTGCAGCAGCCAAAAAGGGGCAGACAAGTTTATGGCTCCTGAGTAGATTACTCACATTTATTCCGTGTACTTTAATGATGAAATCAAATTTTCAATTGGCGAATAAATAATGACAACAACAAATAGCTGTTCACAAACGAAAATTGGATCGACGGCAGCATACGTGTATTTGTGGGGCTTATGCTTTTGACCGCTGTGGTTGGTTTTTGCCCTCTTTACAAGGTGTCCCGACTTTTCATTTTCTGGATATCAGGTAAAACTAAGTTACAACAAATGCTGCATTAAAAAGTCATTGTTAATAATCTACCCATTCAATTAGCACCTTGCTAAGGGATGCTGATGTTTTAATTCTTTCAAAACACCTCATTATTTAACTCAGCTACAATGAAAACATTTATTCTGGTGTGATTGCACAAATACTCGATTGTATTTGGTGATAATGTGAGTTTTTATTAACAGAAAATTTCAAAAAATGTATTGGCTATCCAGCATTTTATCTTTTTCGATTAAAACGGCATACTTTTTATATAAAGGGGAAGCAAAAAAAAAGCATCAACCGAGTAGGAAGGTGCTTCTTGATGTCATTTACGTATTAACAGAGTGGTAATAACGTGAGTTGCATTGCCTGGTTAATATAAGCCCAGTCATACCCTAGTCAATAATAGACTCAGACTGTGAAACGAAATTTCTAAGCTTGTTTCTTAAAACGACGTGATGCTAAACCCATTAAACCTAATGCTAAAATAGCAAGAGTAGAAGGTTCTGGGACGGATGCGATATTTCCAGCACCAACCACTATTTCACGCAATCCACCAAACATTCCATCTGTGCTGGTCCAATTTAAACGAATAAACTGGCCAACCCCAATTTGTGTAAAATTAATAATTTCGAAAGTTGTACTAGGCGCGCCCACGTTTGCATAGACAGAAGTGGAATTTGTAAATAATGAATCTATGCTGGTTTCTATTGTGAAATCCGAAAAGTTATTGGTGACTCCGTTGTTTGTCCAATCTAACCTTACTCTATCCATGTTAAATATTGAACTTAAATCCCATGTTATTGACCCTGGTCCTGGATTTGCTGATGTGTGATAGTTGGTTTGATCATATGAAAGCGATTCAATATCAGCCCAACTCGTCACACCAGAGGTGTAATCCGTTCTGTCTATAGTTTTGTCAGCTGAATATGCCGCACCATACTCAGAAGTTGATGTTACAGAGCTCGCCTGGATACCTACTACATCCGTTACTAACCCAGCATTCGCGAAACCACTCATAAACAGTGTTAAACCTACTAGATTCGCTTTTAAAAATTTATTTTTCATCTTAAATTCCTTTTAATTTCTGCTGTATTATTACGGGAGGTAATTGCTAAATGTGATGCATTATATTTTAATAATGCAATTATCATGCCGATACTTTATTTTACAAGTATTACAAGAGGTTATGTGTAATTTGAAAATAAATTTTATTGTAAATGTAAAAATAATCGACATAATAACTTTCGTAATGGTGCTACTAATAACGCAATTTAATGCTGTCTAGGGTGAAATATGAAAACAGTCATTAATATTTAAGGTGGTTGCTTAATGGTAGAAACACCCACCAGTAATCGGCTTTACCGTTTCCCTTAGATCCCAGTGCTTAGCTTGGATAATACGTAGGACTAGTGCCGCCGGTTTTTGTTACAAGCTGCACCAATATCCCTAACAGGGCTGAGAGTGCAGGTTTACACACCACTAAGTATCGGCCGTATCGTCTTCTGTGATAATTAGTCTCCCTCAATGTCTCTAAGAGACAGCAAGGTGAAACGCTCGAACCGCTTTATTAAATAAAGCACTGATTTTAAAGTTTTTATTTTGTCTGCTTTATAGTTAGGTTGAGAATGTTGAATATAACTTAACCCTTGACCGCGATCTGACCTTGCACTGTTCTGTGGCTGCAGATTGCCAATCAGACAGACTAATCCTCTGATTTATCAGATCCTTTTCCACCAATCCCCTTAAGCAGGCGGCCTAAAATATCTGCCCCAGTGATCACTCTCGGGTGGTCATTCCACACTAAGATCACATCATGATCCAGAACTTCATCGTTATCGGCAGGGGTTCTCTGCGCTTTTTTTAACCTTTGCATCGCTTTTCCCAGAGTACAGAGTGGATCGCGAATGATAACTGGGCGGTGGCAATATAAATAGGGATCAGCCCGATCATCCTTGCTCAAGGTGGAGCGAATAAAGCCATCGGCATCCAGTATCAATAAGGGATCTTGCACGTCATTGGCGAGAATAACCCATTTATGGCCAGAGCGATTCACTGCATCAACAAATTCAGGAAACTGCTCACTATTACGCTCTGGAATAATGGGCAGATCCAGTTTGCAGGGCAGCTGAATTAAACTCTGCTGATCGAGTTTTTCCCCCTCACTGGTAATCGGAATATCATCAATTTGCAGGAAGTTCAGTGCGCCGACACCTTCAACATGCTGCATTTCAGATTCATCCGCATCCATATGCGCGGTGATAATCGCCTTAAGCTCCTTCTCCCGAAAATAGGTGATCCCCTCACGGCCTAACCAACCATCTAATATCAAGGCCGTTAACTTAGCCACGGGGAAAAGCAGCAGTTGATAAAAACGGATCACAGGTGCCAAAATTGCACCTACTTTCAGTGCATTGCGGGAGAAGTACGCCTGCGGAATAATCTCCCCTAAAAAAGTAATGGCTACGGTTGAAAAGAGAAAGGAGTAAACGCCAGCCAGCACTGAATCGGAAAGTAATGTCAATAGGACGTTAATCGACACATTGCCCCACAAAATGGTCGACAATAAAAAATTGGAGTCTTCGCGCATGCTTAATATAATTGCGGCCTCTTTACTGCCTCGCTTTGCTTCTACCTCCAGTTGCAAACGACTGATGCTAAAAAAGGCCAGATTAAGCCCTGAAAAGATAGCTGATTGACTGATGCAAAAGACAATAGCAAGCCAAATAAGAAGATCTACCATTATGAAAAGTTCCTTAGCAGTTATAAACTGGGCGGATAATGATGCGTTGTCATAAAATAATCAAGTTAATATACGCTGGCACTGGAAAATTAACGTTAGCAATTATAATCAACACCCTAGCGATATTTTTTCGCACTTTCTACTGCGTTGTCGACAAAAGGGAGGGCAGACATACCTTTTTGTGAGATAGGTATGATGCAGTCACGCACTTCATCAATTTCCCTTGTCGATATGCCCTATGATCACTGTCTTTGTTGTTGTGTTCGCCGTGCATTTTTGTGTGGCGAAGATCAATATAGCGGGCAAAGTTTTGCACATTGCTGCCAATTGATGGTTGATCGCATTCGGAAAATTAGTGATATTTTTGCGATTAATATCTGCGTCTATTCGAGCATGTCTAATCCCCGTAGTTAAAATAAAAGCTATCTTGTTTTACATGCCAATGAAGTCAAATAGACGCTTGGTCAGATAAGGAAATCAGCAATCGCTGGTATAAACTTTATTCAGGCTCATCCATTGTATCGTGCTGGATTATTGGCAAGACGGGACCAAACCTTTTTAGGTAAAAAAGATATGAGTGTCCCCCTTTTTCCTCGCGCATATTTGGCGATAATGTGAGCAGCTTTGCTGGGCAAAAAAAACGCCTTCTATACGGAAGGCGTTCTTTTATTAGTTGTTAATAGTAGGTTTTAGAAACTTACTATTAATTTTTACCAGAATATAATATATAAAATAACGGTCAGAACGCATACTACGATCCCCCAGTTGCGAGCGCCTGTGGATGGCGTCATATCCAAGGTTGTCTTTGATTCAAACTCGACTCTCTCCGCTTTGAATATAAGACCGTATCCAGTAAGAATAACAAGTACAGCAATCAGACAGTAAGACATGCTATATAGGAAGTGTATATCGGGATAAACAGCCTGCAGGTAAGCATAAATAACAGCGTTGGCTAAGATACCGATAACACCCGCCCATTTACCTGAAGTGCGGTTAATCAATCCATAGATAAACACGGCAAGAATACCTGTAGATACATATCCTTGGAATGACTGAATAAATCCGAATATACTTTTAAAATCAGCCAGCATTGGAGCAACAACACAACCAATAACAACAAATACACCGATACAGATACGACCGAATGTTACAAACTCGTATTGCTCTGCATCTGGGCGAATGTAGCGTTGGTATACGTCCATAGTAAATAGTGTCGAAGCAGCATTCAGAATAGCGGCAAGAGATGAGATAATTGCCCCCATCAGTGCCGCGATTACGAAACCAAGGATACCTACATTTTTAGGAATAAGCTTAGTGATTAAAAGTCCCATTGCTGAGTCATATTTGTACGGATTGATCTCCTCGCTTACAGCGGCACTTTCTCCAATACGAGCAATAACAGTACGGTTGTATGTGTCAATTTCTTGTGCTTTTTCAGGATGTGCAACCACATATTTTGAATCAAGCGTAAATATTTTATTAGAATCAAGATTAACAGCGGCTTGTTCATAACTAGTAAATACACTGCCACCTGCATCAATATTTGCACTCGTTTCCATCTGTGTTGAGAAAAGGTTGAATGCAATAATACCTGGAATAACGATGATGAACGGAATAATAAGTTTAAGACCAGCGGCTAAAACCAGACCTTTCTGACCATCACCAAGAGAAGCAGAACCAAGGATTCGCTGAGAGATATACTGGTTAAGGCCCCAGTAGTAGAAGTTAGGGATCCAGATACCAAGAACGAGTATCGGCCATGGCATTGCAGGTGTATCCATATGCATTGCGGTACTGTTTAAAGTCGAGAACTTATCTATAGCGCCAGCGCCGGCATCAAGAGTTCCCGCGGCACCCGTTGCATCTACAAGAGTCGTCATATCTGTCGCACCAAGCGCACTAAAAGCAAAATAAGTAATAACAGCGCCGCCAAGAATCAAAGCAGAGCCCTGAAGAAGATCGGCCCAAGCACAGGCCTTAAGACCACCAAATGCAACATAGGTGGCAGCCATACCACCAAGAATCCAACATGTGGTCGGAAGAGAAATATCATACCCGAACTCAACGAAGAGCTTCACCATGGTGATTGCACCGGCATAGATAACACCAATAAGACTCACACCAATAAGGATAATCGTCATAGAAAGCGTCATCAAAAGGCGAGCCCAGTGGTTATAACGAACTTCCAGAAATTCAGGAATTGTTGTGATACCGGTACGAAGGAAGTATGGCAGAAGAACAAATGCCACGACGACAAGCGTAATTGCAGCAATCCATTCCCAACTTGCAACAGAAAGACCTTGCATTCCGGCTCCCTGTCCAGACATACCTACAAACTGCTCTGCAGAAATATTTGCGGCAATAAGAGAGAAGCCGATAAGCCACCAGCTAAGTCCGCGTCCCGCAAGGAAGTAATCAGTTGCACCGTGTTCACTGTGCGTTTTCTCTCCTCTACTTTTTATCATCCCTACGCCGATCACGCTCAGCATAAAAATAACTGCCACTGCAATATCAATTGTTCCCATGGTAATACCCTTCTTAATTTTTAATTAATATTAGTTTTAATTTTTTTCAAGAACATTCATAAGCGCCTATTAGACATCAAAAATAGATTGAATGACCTTGAACCCAGGATTGTAATCGTTTTCAAAAATACAAATTAAAAGCTATTTGTTCTCTAATTAATTCATCAACAATGCTTTAAAGTAGAGGTTGTTGCCTTATGTAAACGTTTCCAATGCGTCACCCTAGGCTTTTATAATTAAAATAACCAACCAAGAGAACTGCTCTGTGATCTTGATCACTAGGGCAGCCAGCTAAACGTGATTGAGTTCACTTTTTCATTTCTATCGAAGTGAGACTTATGGCTATTTAGGTATTCTTTTAAGTAGCCATAAGGTTTTGCTACTGAGAGGACCATACTCTATTTAATTAAGTAACTGTTAAATAAGTGTTTTTTAGATTCCTCATTACATTTTGCCGATCATTTATGCAACCTACTTATGCAAAGCTTCTCTGAGGATTAAAAATAAAGTCTATTAGATCAATTGGTTATATGTCGGCATATAATGTCGGATGCTCTTATCATGCAGATTAAAACTTGCATTTCAGCGCTGGAATTAAAAAGGCAATTAAAAGCTGTGTACAAAACGGCTTGGAGTATGAAGTAAAAAATAAGTTAGATAATGAAAGAACGTGATGATGGTAATGCCAAGTGAATTATTACGCAGGAAAAATCAGTGAATTGCAGGCAGTAAGTTTTTCTAACTTCACAAAATTATCTGCAATGATTTTGAGCGGCTTTAGCTGACCACTAAGTGGTGAAGAACAGAACGTTCTGAATAAATTGAGTTTATTTAGATCATAAGCATGGTTGCTAGCGTTAAAAATGCGCTAGTAGGTCGTTGTCATTCTATTAATCTTAAGTATTCTCCTCGTTACCTTGCTGAGTTTTTACCGTTTTAATAGACGTTTTAATTTAAGAAACACGATGCCTATTTTTTTTGTTCGCTGCGCTGAAAGTCCCACCTATAGCGAAAAGGCTTTTAAAATTGGTGAAACTTTATGGCTAATCACGAAAGAATAAGCCAGTGGTGCAGGCTACTGACTTATTCTATACAGGTGTCCGAATGTTGCCTTTCTGTCTCGATAAATGTGTGCAATCTGTGCGAGTAAAAGCTCAGCCGTTGCGACAGAGTCTATAAGAGCATTATGAGCGGTATATTTTGGAAGGTTATATCTTTTTCTAGCAGAGAATAGGCGGTTATCCTGCCTGACATACATTCCTCTTTGCGTTGAACGCCAATGTTCAATGTTCAAGGTGTCAATCCATAGCAAAGGAATTTCCGGGATACCCATACTATTTCGTGCATAAAAATCGAGAAAGCTCTTCTCAATTACTTTGCCGTGAACTACCAATATTTTATCTTTGCAGTGGTGCAACAGAATATCAATTGCCTTATCCAGTGTGACTCCGTGACTCACCATTTGCGGAACAATATGGTTGATAACCGCCGTTTCATGGTTAATCTGTTGATCGTTACAGATATAGAGATGCTTCTGAGAAGCCAATTCTATCTGCATATTTGAAATTCCTATCCAGCCGATACTGATAATATCGTTAGTTCCGACTTCAAAACCTGTGGTTTCAAAGTCCACAACTAAAAAGGAGAGTGCTTGAATAGGCGTATTTTTATCAGGCAGTGGTGCCATCAAGTTCTCTTTAAGTGCATTTGGTTGACGATACTTTAAGTAATCTATCCGTTTTTCTTCCAATTCTTTCAATGGGTTGGGAATTTTAAAAAACCGTCTCATCAGGAAAGTCTCATTTTTGCAGACTGTTGCCAGTCGTCAATTAAACGGAAAGCATCTTTAATGTGCTTGCGTTCAAAACTGCCAAAATAGTTGGGGTTTATCTGGTTATCTGGCATTTCCCCCTTATTCATCATATCAACCTGATAGGAAAACCTGAAGCTGCGAAGGAAGTCATAGGCACTGAGGATATTCTTTAATGTTGCATCGTTAATAAGGCCCGCTTGATTTACTGCGATTAATCTATCCTTTGTATTACAGGCATCAGACTTGGCAAGGAGCGCATAGATCCTCGCAAGATCGACAATAATATTAATACCATAGCGTTTAATATTGAGTGTTTTTTCGTTATTTTCATTCTTGGTTAACACTAGGTTATGAAATACACCTAAAGGTGTGCGATTTTCCGCAGCATCTCTGATTAATTTGGCAAGAAAAGAACGATGAGAGGTCATCTCTTTAAATTCATTGACGAGTGTATTTTGGTATTGCTTATTACCGTAAATAACACGGGTATCAAGGAAAACGCTTAGATGTAACAGACGCTCATATTCAGGGCTCTTAATCCATTTTTTGTAATATTCACGCCACACAGACAGAGGCTGACACCACTTTAGTGTTACCGCCATGAATTTACCTGAACAAAGTTCATAACCACAGAGATCCAATCCTTTTGTGACTATCATAGCCAAATGCTGAAAATATACCCTATCTTTTGCCGTTGCCTGATCGGACAGAATAATCGCGCTATCCTGATCAGATAAAATATGTACCTCTTTTCTGGCATGAGAGCCTGAAACAATCCAGGCAAAGTCGCATGGTAGAGGGCCAAGTCGCTCAATGGCAATATCGATAAGGCGCTGATTAACCGCATCCATAATGGTACTGAGAAGGGTACTTATCAAATCAGCCGGAACCTTATCGTTTGCCAACTCCTGAAATATACGATCACGCTCTGGCATATAATTCGCCAACTCAGTCTCGATGACTGATTTTTTTATCTTATCTATCAGATAAACAGCCTGCATGCGGTGGTTTTGAAATAGTTGGTGTAAAGAGAGTAAGCCGATAACCTGCCCGTTTTCAACAATCGGGAGATTTTTAATATTCTTTTCCATCATGCTTATTGCAGCATCAAAAACGGTCTCTTGTGCACTAATTGTGATCGGAAATGGACTCATGATCTCTCTAACAGGCAGCTCAGTACTCTTCCCTTGAGCGATAACCCGCTCGATCATGTCAGTGTCAGTTACGATACCGATTAACTCATTATTATCTTTTACAATCACGCAAGCAGCATCTTTAGCACGCATTATATTGGCAACCATTCGAATTGAATCATCAGCGTTAACTTGAGTGTACTGTTCACTTGAGACTTGCTCTACAGTATTAAAAAAGGAGCTACTATTTATATCCGACCATCTGGATTTGACTGCGGAGTGAATTCGCTCTTCTGGTTTCGCTGTAAAGTGTTGCGCGTATTCAGGATAGTGAGACTGAATATGATAGATAATTTCGGCAGGAACCAAATAAAGTAATGTATTCTCAATTGCTTTTATTTGGTAACGAGTTTCTGAATCTGAAAACAGGCTAAAACCGAAAACATCATCCTCTTCCAGACACCCCCTTAAGGTTCCATCAGCTAATCTTTGCTCAACCGCGCCCGTTCTCACAATAAAGAGGTATTTATCTTCCTCGGTTTGTGGGGGAGGAATGACTTCTCCTTTGGCAAGGTAGATGATTTTGATGGTTGAGGTAACTCTATTGAACAAGACCTCGGGCAGACGACTAAACGGGTCTATGTTTGCGATAAACAGTTCGATATTTGGTATGAGTGTCTCTGACATAATAGAAAACCAATAGAGATAAACAGGAGAAATCTTTTATAACACACAATGGAAACGTTTACACTTATTCGGGTGTAAATTTAGACGAAAGCGGAATCAATACTTAAAATAACCACAGAAACGTACCTGATTAGAGATAACAATCAGCTCAATACAGTTTGTAATTTAACCAATGTAGCGTTTGCAGCTATAATGAAGAGGAATCATAGCCAGGCCGCTTATTGTTTCCGTGCTAGTTACTCTGTTTTATTAACTCTGAGAGATGATCTGTATGCACATAAAATCTTACTTATTAAATTATTTTACTAACCAAGAAAATCAATGTAAACGTTTACACAATTGCGATTTAGATCACTAACCTGAAGCTGATTAGTTGATAGTATCTATTTAAGTTAAATCCATAGGAGTAATTTATTGTGAAAGTATTAGTCACGGGCGGTATCGGATATATAGGCAGCCATACTTGCATTGCCATGATTGAAGCTGGTATTGAACCCATTATTTTGGATAATTTAAGCAATAGTAAGTTAGCTGTTTTGGACCGAATAGAAACATTAACCTCAATTCGTCCAGTGTTTTATCAAGGAGATGTTCGAGATCAAGATAAGTTAGATCTTATTTTCTCAGAGCATGAGATTAGCTCGGTTATTCACTTCGCGGGGCTGAAGTCTGTAGGTGAATCAGTAGCAAAACCACTTGAGTATTTTGATAATAATGTCAACGGTTCATTGGTGCTTGCTCGTTCAATGCGTAAAGCGGGAGTGAAGAGTATCGTATTTAGCTCATCTGCGACTGTCTATGGTGATCCAAAAGTTGTTCCTATTAGCGAAAACTCACCAACGGGTGCGACAACTAATCCCTATGGGCGTAGTAAATATATCGTTGAGCAATGTTTTTCAGATCTATTTGCTGCCGAGCCTCTTTGGAGCATCACACTATTACGTTATTTTAATCCTGTCGGTGCACACCCATCTGGTTTGATTGGTGAAGATCCCCAAGGTATGCCTAATAATTTAATGCCATTTATTGCCCAGGTTGCTGTTGGCCGTCGTGATTTCTTAGCTGTCTTCGGTGACGATTACGACACTGTAGATGGTACGGGAGTACGGGATTATATTCATGTGATGGATGTCGCAGCAGGGCACATTGCGGCCTTAAAAATTGTCGGGGAAAAGGCCGGTTTACATATTTATAACTTAGGAACAGGGCAAGGACGTAGCGTGCTTGAAATGTTAGACGCTTTTTCTCTGGCGTGTGGAAAAACCTTGCCTTATCAGATATTACCGCGCCGTGCGGGTGATATTGCGCAATGTTGGGCGAGTACTGAGAAAGCGCAGCAGGAACTGGACTGGCATGCAACTCGTACATTGAATGAAATGGCTGCTGATACTTGGAATTGGCAATCAAAAAATCCTCAAGGTTACAGTGATTGTTAATCGTTATTTTTAAAATAGAAGAGAAAAAATATGACGCAAATAATATTTGATCCTGTAGAACATCCGCATCGTCGTTATAATCCATTAACGGGTCAATGGATATTGGTTTCTCCGCATCGTGCGAAACGTCCTTGGAGTGGGCAAGATGAAATAGCGGAGACTGAGCAGTTACCTAGTTATGATAGTGATTGTTTCTTATGTCCTACCAATGTACGCATTTCCGGAGAGAAAAACCCGCAGTATCAAAGTACTTATGTTTTCAGTAATGACTTTGGTGCCTTGATGCCTGATTCTCCTGATGCCCCCGCATCAATAAATCCATTATTTAAAACTCAAGGAGTGCGAGGCCTAAGTCGTGTGATCTGTTTTTCACCAGATCACAGTAAAACACTTCCTGAACTTCCAGTTGAAAAAATTCGCGCTGTCGTTGATACCTGGAATGATCAAATCGAAGAGTTGGGTAAAACTTATTTATGGGTGCAGGCATTTGAAAACAAAGGGGCGACTATGGGCTGTTCACAGCCACACCCGCATGGTCAAATCTGGGCTAACAGCTTTTTACCTAATGAAATTGAACGCAAGGAAAAACTGCTAAAAGAATATTATTTAGAGCAAGGTTCAAATTTACTGCTTGATTACATAGAGTCTGAACAGCAGGATGGGCAGCGAACTGTTGTTGAAACAGAACATTGGATAGCAGTGGTTCCCTATTGGGCTGCATGGCCATTTGAAACTATGTTGCTTCCCAAACAACATATCCGTCGCCTTAGTGAATTAAGTGAAGCGCAACGCGATGACTTAGCACTTGCACTTAAAAAACTGACCAGTCGTTACGATAATTTATTCCAATGCTCATTTCCATACTCTATGGGCTGGCATTATGCGCCTTTCTTTGCTGAAGGAACTGATATTGACCATTGGCAATTACACGCTTTGTTCTATCCACCATTACTTCGCTCTGCAAGTGTGCGTAAATTTATGGTGGGTTATGAGATGTTGGCGGAAAGTCAGCGGGATTTAACCGCAGAGCAGGCGGCGCAGAAATTACGTGATGTGAGTGATATCCATTACAAAGAAAGTTAGCGCCTAATAATGACAATAACTTACTTTTTAAGCCTTTAAAATTGAGAAGAAATGATGAATAGTTTAATTGAAAATGTAAAAAATACGTTTATTGAACAGTTTAATTATCTGGCAACAGAGATTGTTCAAGCACCAGGTCGTGTTAATTTAATCGGTGAGCATACAGATTATAATGATGGATTTGTTTTACCTTGCGCCATTAATTATCAAACTATGGTGGCTGCCGCTAAACGTGAAGATAACATAGTTCGCGTCATTTCTGTTGATTACGGTAATCAAGAGGATCGCTTTGATATAACACAACCTATTGCATTTAATGAAGATAAAATGTGGGCTAATTATGTGCGGGGAGTTGTTAAATTTTTGCTCTCTAGAGGATTCGAGTTTAAAGGCGTAGATATCGTCGTCAGTGGCAATGTGCCTCAGGGCGCAGGCTTAAGCTCATCGGCTTCATTAGAAGTGGTGATTGGACAAACATTCAAAATACTTTATGACCTTGATATTAGCCAAGCAGAAGTCGCACTGAACGGTCAGCAAGCAGAAAATGAATTTGTAGGCTGTAATTGCGGCATTATGGATCAGCTTATTTCCGCACAGGGCCAAAAAAATCACGCGCTGTTAATCGATTGCCGTTCACTGCAAACAAAAGCAGTTCCTATGCCTGATGATTTGTCGATAGTGATTATTAACTCAAATAAGAGACGTGGACTGGTGGACAGTGAATACAATACACGACGACTGCAATGTGAAGAAGCCGCGCGTGTATTCGGTGTGCAGGCGTTACGTGATGTGAATATTGAGCAATTTAATGCGCGTATTACAGAGTTAGATGGCGTCGTTGCAAAACGTGCGCGTCATGTTATTACCGAAAATGAACGCACATTACAGGCCGCACAAGCGTTAAGTGACAATAATATTGTGCTAATGGGTAAGTTAATGGCGGAATCCCATGCGTCTATGCGCGATGATTTTGCAATTACAGTCACAGAAATCGATCAATTGGTTGATATTGTGAAAACAGAAATTGGGGAACAAGGGGGAGTACGTATGACTGGCGGTGGTTTTGGTGGCTGCATTGTGACCTTAATCCCAAGCGAACTGGTTGACTCCGTGAAAACGGCCGTTACTGACCAGTATCATGCTGCGACAGGATTAACTGCATCTATTTATGTTTGTAATGCCAGTGATGGCGCGGGCATTGTCTTATAAAAGTGTAAAGTGATTTAATAAGAGAAAATAATATGATGCTAAGTCGAGCAGAAAAGTTACAGAAAAGCATGACCATTGAGCCCGCTTTTGATGGTCAGTCCGCTAACATTTTTGTCTTAAAAAACAAGCAAGGTATGCGCGTCACACTGATGGATATTGGTGCAACTTGGCTCCGTTGTGAAATTCCCGTCGATGATGAAATGCGAGACGTCATTATTGGCGTGACGACAATGGCTGAACATTTACGTCAAACCGCTTATCTTGGTGCAACGATTGGACGCTTTGCGAATCGTCTTAGCGAAGGGCAATTTAATATCGCCGGGCAAGATTATCAAGTTGACACGAATCAAGGTAATAATACGCTACACGGTGGCACGATTGGCTTTGATAAGTGCCGCTGGGATTCACAGCAGTTAAATAATAGTGCGGTTACTTTTACACTACTATCCAAAGATGGCGACCAAGGTTTTCCCGGGAACTTACAAGTAAAAGTCACTTACCAGCTAAGCGAAGAAAATGAACTGCTGATTGATTATTGGGCCGTAACGGATAAAGCTTGTCCGGTAAACTTGACCAATCATGCTTATTTTAATTTGATGGGGGAATCTGGGCAAACTTGTTTACAGCATCAGTTGTCCATTGCCGCCGAGCAGTATGCACCGGTTAATGAAACGGGTATTCCGCTTGGGAATATTAAACGTGTTGCGGGCAGTAGTTTTGATTTTAGAGAGCTAAAAGAGATAGGCCAATCGTTCTTAAGCTGCCAAGAGCAGAGGATAATGGCGGGTTACGATCATCCATTTTTACTTAATAAAACGGATCAAGGTGGTAAAGAAGTGGCGGCGAAATGTGTTTCACCGGATAAAAAAGTCACTCTTGAAATAGCAACCACTCTGCCTGCCCTGCAATTTTATACGGGGAATTACTTAGCGGGAACCCCGAACCGCTCTGGAGGAACGTATAAGAATCTAAGCGCATTGGCGTTGGAAACTCAATTTTTACCCGACGCGCCCAATCACCCTGAATGGGATCAGCCCAGCTCAATATTGTTACCGGGTGAGGTATACGCCCATCAAACGTCGTATCACTTTACTATTGCCGATTAGCGGGGAGACATTATGTTCAAAAAAAGACAATGGATTACCGCATTGTCTTTTTTAGTCATGGCTTACGCCTTGCCGACAGAGTCTCTACGGACAATCGTCGGTGAAAAATGGAGAGGTTCTGGTTCAATACTCTCACCATTAGCCAGTTTTAATGCCAATATTGCTGCTTTTTCGGCCATCAGTTCTATCGGGTAATGGACCGTTGTCAGGCGCGGATAAAGATAGCGTGCAATTAAGCCGTCATCGAAGCCCATGATTGAAAGTTTATCCGGAACTGGGATACCGTTCTCCTGCGCAACTGATAATGCGCCTGCCGCCATGTAATCGTTGTAGGCTATTATCGCTGTTATATCTATCGATTTTGTCAACAAGTTGATCATGGCTTTCATGCCACCTTCGGCATCCGGGGAGCCTGACTCGATATAGTTTTTGGGCAATTTTATACCGTAGTGTTTAAGGGCTGCCAGGTAGCCCTGCTTCCGTTCGTCGGTATCTTCAATGCTATGATTTGATGCAATACAGGCTATCTTTGTGTGACCGTGGCGGATCAGGTACTCCGTTGCTAGATAGGCTCCTTTATAGTTATCCAGAGAAACGCATCGATCGGCTAGCGCTTCAATATGACGGTTGATCAGCACCATGCCTTTTATCTCTTTCGCATAGCTTATCAGTTCTTCATCCTTAAGCCCTTTGGAATGGATAATAAGTGCATCACAGCGGTTTTTAATCAATAACTCTATTGCTTCCCGTTCTTGCTGAGGATCATGGTAGCCGTTACCGATAAGGGTATGTTTTCCGTTTTGATAAGCAATTTTGTCAACGGTTTTGATTAATAAACCAAAAAATGGGTCTGAGACATCGCCGACCAGAACACCTACCGTATTAGCCTTTTTACTGACTAAAGCTTTTGCTGCGGCATTCGGACGATAACCGAGTTTATTCATTGCATTAGTCACCGCATCAATAGCAGATTTACTGGCTTTGGGGGATTTATTGACAACGCGAGACACAGTGGCAATAGATACACGGGCTTCTTTTGCTACGTCTTTTATTGTTGACATGATTTACCTTATTAAAATGAATGGTGCCATTATAACTAAAACTGTTCATGGATGCTTATCCACGAGACGCATTAGTGTAAGATTGAATTGTGAGCTGTCTAGCTTGTGCCCATATCCGGAATTTTATCTCTTCTTACTATTAAAACGCCTTGTTTGTAATCGTTTCCATTTGATTTGTTTCATAGATATGCATGATTTTAGATTTTTTTTCAATATTTATCTATATTACACAAACTTTTCGAGTGTTTTTCATATTTGTGACCGTCATTAAATAATGGCAAGTGGAAACGTTCACAGTGGCGTGGTTAATATCACGATAGGAATCGAATATAACACAAGGGGTAAACTTTCTGGACATAACGGTATTTGTTATCTAAGTCGGGGTTCCGTTATAAGAAAGGTAAGGAAAAGAGAAAAAAGCGCGACAGCCAGTGCGCAGAACGATGGTGATTTTTTATTCACGCGCCAGACAGGTTACCAGAAAAGTGAATTCATCCAGCAATATTCCTCTCAGTTGCATTAGATGCTGCTCAGAAGTGCTAATACCCGCCAGCATTACTGGCGGGTATTATATCAGTTCATCCAACGACCTGGTTTGGGCGTAAAGAAGCGCTGTTTGCGTTTAGGTGGCGTGCAGTTTGGCAAGCGATCTGCTGGGCTCAGGAGAATCCAATCGTCACGGTGTGCTGATCCCATCAGTTGCGCATCAGTTGTGTCGAAACATTTATATTTGGAATTCTGCGGGACCAAAAGGTAGCGCTTAGGTTTCTCTGTTATCCAGATCCAAGCGTTGCGTTCCTGCTCTCGGGCGGTGGCTAAATAACTAAAGTGGGTAATATCCACAGGCGAAAATAGAATAAATTGCTCTTTAAAATCAATCAGCCCCAGTTCGCCATCACCTATCGTCTCTCCTGTTTTTGCCATTATCGCCTCCGGGGTGCGAATTGGCTCAAGGATGCGATAGCCGAAGGTACTTATGAGTATCCAACCGATCGTAAGTATTACCCCCATGCGCAGTAATGATGCGTGTTTTCGTAACAGTACAAGGGTGGTTAACCACAACACACCGATAAAGAGAAGTAAGTATCCCGCGCTGATTATATCCACAGGATAGTCGACCAATTTTTTCAAAATCACCGGGTGTTTGGCGAGCGCCAATATCCCCGTCGTGGTTAACACCATAGCTAATAGCGTTAATAATCCGGTTATCAAGTATTCCAGCCAACGTTTAGGTTTTAGGTCGGTGATAATAGCTGCAATTGCCAGTGCAAACATCGGCAAGGCGGGCAGTATATATACGCCCCGTTTTCCCGGGCTGATACTGAAAAAGAGAATAACCAATACAACCCAGATTAATAAGATAGCAATAGTCGGCTCGGCTTTTACTTTGTCGATAAAACGGCGCCAGTGCGCCACTATCAATAGTGGTAAGGGAAACCACAGACCGGGCACAACGCTGACCAGATAGTAGTACCAGGGTTTAATGTGATGCCAAGAGTTAGCGTAGCGTTCACCTGTTTGTTTAAACAATATATTGTTTTGATAGGCAATCATTTCCGGGGTATGGTAATGCTGCACAATCAGTACCATGGGTATTACCCAGCAAGCAATTACGGCCAGCATAACAAGTGGCCCGGCTAAGCAGTTCCAACGTAATTTATCTGCAAATAATGTTTTGTTTTTAAGCCCATAAATAATGATAGGTAGCATCATGAATAGAGGTAAGAAGCCCACCCCCTTAGTGATAACGCCAAGTCCCATGAAAGCCCAGCCAGTGAAATACCAGCGCCAATGCGGGCCGCTCATAAAGTGCCGGATCAAACCATAACAACCGATAGTTATCCAGCACATGACCATAGCATCAATTTGTGCATTCTTGCTCTGCACTATAAATTGTGGGGCAAGCATTAACAGTAACGCGGCATTGCGTCCGACCTTGACACTCCATAAACGAGCGCCCAAATCGAAGACTAAAAATAGGGTAATAAATCCGGCGATCGCATTGGGTAATAAAAAAGCAACCTTTAAGCTTCCTGTGACCGCGTAAAATAGCGCGATAGACCACATAAACACGGGCGGTTTGTCAGGATAATATTCCCCCCCGCGCATCGGGAAAAACCACTGACCTGAATCGACCATTTCACGTGCAACCTCCGCAAAGCGTGGTTCATCAGCGGGCCAGGGGGAGCGCCAGCCGATACCCATTAACAGTATCACTGCAGCAAAGAGGAGTAATACAGTGAGCACTTTATAATAGTCATCGCTATTAAAGCGCGCAGAGAGAGAGCGGAAATAGGTGTTCATAATACCTCTTATTTGTAAGTCATCAGTTTATCAACCTGATTACGAAGACGAGTTTTATACAGATAAGCACCAATCGCAGAGGAGATAATAAAGAGTAGAATACTGATCATTAAGTTAGTTGAATCAGACAGTCCAATGCCAGCTCCGGCAAAACTAAAAATCAACATTTGTGGCCAAAAACCAATAAAACTGCCGGCAAAGAATTGTGATGCTTTTACATTGGTACCGCCCGCTAATATATTAGTTAACAGATTGCTGCCAATAGGAAGCAGTCGAATCATTAATACTTTCAGCCAGGTATGGCGATGGATAAGCGCTTCAAAACGGATAAGTTTGGAATGGAAGCGTCCCTGCAGGGTCTTTTTCAAGGTCAATCGAGCGACATAAAAACTGAGTACGCAACCTGCAAAGGTGGCTAATGTTGAATACAGCGCCCCGAGTAAACCGCCAAAAGCAAAGCCGAAAACAAAAGCGATCACTTGCCTGGGTCCGCCAATTCCAGTAAACAGTATTCCCAATAAAAAGATGGAGATAACACCTGACTGGCCATGTTTGTTGATATAATCAGCAACCCAATTACTATCAACTAAATGCTCAAAAAAACCTTGCTGTGCCACCAGCATCAATATCATTAGTATGATAATGACCAGAATAAATTTACCTAAACGCTTTTTCAATGTGATGCCTTGTTTGCATCCGTTGTGTCAGTTTTCGTTATTTGCGCTAAGCGCGCACGGCGGTTTAGCCACATCACGCCACAGATATCGACAATACCAACCCAAACACGATTCCATGCTGTATATTTTGAAACACCTTCAAGACGATCTCTGTGATTGACTACAACCACTTCAATCTCTCCACCCATACGGCGAATAAGTGCGGGAATATAACGATGCATATGGTCAAAATAGGGTAGTTTTAAGAAGGTGGCTTTAGGAAATAATTTTAAACCACAGCCGGTATCAGGAACGCCGTCATGCAAGAGGGCATCACGGATTTTATTGGCAACACGAGATTGAAAGCGAACCCAAGCTGTGTCTTTACGTTTTTTGCGGAAACCGGTAATACAATAGTCCGGATTTTTCATTGTGCTCACTAAAGCTAGCAATGCCGGAATATCGGCCGGATCATTTTGACCATCGGCATCCATGGTGACAATTAAACCGCCACGGGCATGTTGGACTCCGGTGTAGATAGCGGTACTTTGTCCGGTACTCTGCTCATGACGAATAGCGCGGGTCGCACAACCTAACCGCTCACCAACACGCAACAGTTCGCCAAATGTATCGTCACTACTGCCGTCATCGACAACCACAACTTCAAATGCGGTCAGATTGTTGAGTGCAAGGTGAATTTCTTCAACAAGTAAACCTATATTGGCTTGCTCATCTTTGGCAGGAATGACTACTGAAATCAATGTTAAACCCTTAATGTAATACTGCTGGTATGACGGAAAAACAAACGGAAAATACGCCACAAAATACCATAAATCAACTATCTAGCCAAAGCAATATTAAAAAAACATAAATAACCTTTCCCAAGTAAGGTTTATTAGATCTGTAATGAGCACTATTTTTTATCTCAACCTTCCTGAAATAGCTCACTCGATGCGACAGAGCAATAAATGAGTAATTGAAAATTGCTCATTAGTTATTAAATATTCCAGCAGCTTGGTATTTATTAGCCGTTAGGTATCACTAGGGTAATTAGCTTCTTCTAATGCAGTGCTGGCTTAATTAGTGTGATCTAATTTCAAGTTTCTTGAAATAACCAGACTTAGGGTAAGGTTTTGAAATAAATGTTGATCTAATACAGTATTGCCTTAATTAATTACCGCACAGTGATGCTATACCTTTATAGGTCAATTATTTAGAACGTGAAAATTTCTATGTCATCTAGAAGCTGGAAAATAGGGAAGTGGAGTTTGCGATGAAATGCAAAACGATAATATTAGTACTTTTACTGAGTTGGATTAACACTGTTACGGCAAGCAGTTCAGAAAAAACAGAAGATCAAGATTCAAGTCGTACCGATATGACCGCTGATCACTCTAAATTTGAACAGCTTGATAAAGATTTTGATTATGCCCCGGATATTACTGAAGCCTGTCTTGGATGTCATACCGAAGCGGCCAAACAGGTCCATAAAACTCTCCATTGGAAATGGGCGGCCAAAGTTGATGGAAAAATGGTGGGTAAAGGTCAAAATGGTTTTAATAACTATTGTGTTGCTGCGCGTGGAAATGCCAGTTGTACGCAATGCCATGCTGGTTATGGCTGGCGTAATGATGATTTTGATTTCGAAGCAGAGGAGAATGTTGATTGTCTGGTTTGTCATGATGGCACTGGGACTTATAAAAAATCGGCAGCTATGTCCGGCCACCCCTATTATGAAGCGACCCAGCTTGGTGATTTTCTTCAGCCCGCTGTTGATCTGAAAGCGGTTGCGCAAAGTGTTGGCGCTCCGAAACGGGAAAACTGCCTCGCATGTCACGCTAATGGTGGCGGTGGAAATGGTGTTAAACATGGTGATACCGATATGTCATTGGTTGATCCTGTACATTCCCTTGATGTTCATATGAGCCCTGAAAAACTGAATTTCAGCTGTCAAACCTGTCATAAAACCAGCGGTCATGAAATTGCCGGTCGTTATAACGGCAAAAAATCCTTTATTGATCATGAAAAAGATATGGGACGTATTGAACGTGACGGTAAAAATGTATCTTGTGAATCCTGCCATGGTAATAAACCGCATGATATTCGTGAAATTGATAATCACACTTCTAAAGTCGCTTGTACCTCTTGTCATATTCCAGAAATGGCGCGCGGACCTTACCTCACTAAATTAAGCTGGGATTGGTCTACGGCAACCAAAATGAAAGATGGCAAACCTTATACTGAAGAGAAACTTTTCGACGGGGTGGAAGCACACAGCTATATGAGTATAAAAGGGACATTCACTTGGGGGCGTAATGTGACACCGGAATACCGTTGGTATAAAGGTGAGTTAAAACAGAAAACCCTGCAAACAGTGATTGATCCTAACAGTGCGCCAATTGATATTAACCCGCCTACTGGCGATTACAACGATCCTGACGCGCGTATTTGGCCCTTTAAAGTGCATCGTGGCAAGCAGCCTTATGACACAGAGTTTAATCGCATTTTACCGATTAAGTTATACGGCAAAAAAGGGACTGGTGCGTTATGGACGGAATATGATTGGGCTAAGGCATTAACTGCCGGGGCGGAAAGTAATGAAGTCGAGTTTAGCGGTAAGTTTGCTTTTATTGAAACCAATGGTTTCTGGCCAATCAAACATATGGTTGCCCCTGCTGAGGATGCAGTTGACTGTAATGCCTGCCATGCTCGCGATAGTCGTTTAAAGGGCTTAAATGATTTCTACTTAATTGGTCGTGACAGTAACTTCTGGGTGGAACTATTTGGCTTGCTAGCGGTTGTTGGCGGTTTGCTGGGGGTAATGGGCCATAGTGCTTTACGTTATATAACGGCGCTTAGAAGAAAAAAGTTGCAAGTGCAGCAAGGCCAAGGAGACGATCGTGAGTAATCAATCGAGCAGTAAAATAGTAGTTATATTCAAACGTTTTGAACGCTTCTGGCATTGGGCGCAAGCGCTAATGATTTTGTTGTTATTGCTTACGGGCTTGGAGATGCATGGGCTGTTTAAGTTGTTCGGTTTTGGCTCTGCGGTTGAAACACATAATCTGATCGGCTTTGTCTGGACTGGGTTAGTGGTATTGATTTATACCTGGATCTTAACCACAGGCGAATGGCAGCAATATTTCCCAACACTGAAAGGAGTTGAAGGTACGCTGCGTTTTTACCTTTACGGCGTGTTTAAAGGTGAAAAGCATCCTCATCATATGACGCCCGAAGATAAATTTAATCCCCTGCAACGTTTAGGCTACATTGCAATCTTGTTTGGTCTGCTGCCATTACAGGTGATTAGCGGTTTCGCTTTTTACTACTTTCCTGATTTGCGCGCGGCAGGTGTGATAGGTCATGTTGATCTTATTGCCATTTTGCACACCTTTAATGCGTATGCGTTGCTTAGCTTTGTGGTGATTCATCTTTATATGACCACCTTTGGTGAAAAGTTATCCAGTCATATCAAGGCAATGATCACGGGCAAAGAGAAAATTGAAGAAGAATAAATTTTATACACGATAAGGAAACAACACTATGAAAAAACTAATTATGCTAACTCTGGGGTTAATACTGGCGTTCAATGTTTTTGCTGATGCAGCTAAGGGGCAGAAGTATTATTTGAAATATTTGCGCCCGCATTTTGCAATCAATGGTCAGGAGTTTGCCAGTCAGCACCTTAAGGTTGAATGGAAGCACCTATTTAAGAAAGATTCAAAACGTTTTATTAAAGAATACACAAAAAAATTCCCTGAATCGGCTGAGTTTCTAAACGGTGAGATATTCCAGAAAATAGCACCAGATGTGCAAGATTTTGCAATTAAGTATGCAGCGGACAGTGGTGAGCTGGCGAGTTGTAATTAAAGCTGGAAATAAGTTATATAGTTTAAGTTATTGGAAATGGTTCGAGTTAAGGCAGTAAATAGTTTTCAGCTGATTTTTAATAAGACAAGGAAGAACTCTATGAATAATAAGTTAACAGTAATCGCAGCCTCCTTATTAGTCGCTTTTTGTGCACCTGTATTTGCCGATCAGGCAGAGGATATAGCACAATTAAAAGAACAAGTTCGTGAACTGCAGACAAAGCTTGGCGGCACTAATTTGAAGTTTAATGCCGATTACCGCGTCACATCTGACAGCATTGAATACAAAATGGCCGATGGAACAACGGCTAAAAACAGTGCGCTACTGTCTAATCGTCTAGAGATCGGTATGGGTTACCAGCCCTTTGATAACCTGATTTTCCATGGCTTACTGTCATATAATAAGGCCTTTGGTGAGACAGGAATTAATTCAGACCCAAGGAATCCGGGCATGGGGAATTTTGATTGGGTTACCAATGAAAATCTCGACGATAACAGTCTCAAGGTAAAAGAAGTGTACATGTTATACCTGGGTGATAACTTCTTAGGCAGTGATTTAGACTGGAGCGGCAGTCTCGGTCGCCGTCCGTCAACAGATGGCTTTCTGGCTAATAACCGTAACGGTTATGATCAACCTAAATCACCGCTTGGCCATTCTATCAACGTTGAATTTGACGGTTTAAGCCTTGCCGTTAAGTTAGATAAACTAACTGGCATAAGTGGTATGGATGCTAAGCTTTGTGCAGGTCGCGGCTTAAGTGCAACAGCGACACCCCGATTTTCCAGCACAGGTGCGGATTACAGCGATACAGGCGCAATGGATAATATTGATATGATAGGGCTGATTTTCACACCTTATAATAACGGTCAATATGATATTAAAGCGCAGTACTACTATTCTAATAACCTAATTGATATGGGGTATGATAATACAGGTACTCCAACGGGGTTTGAGCAACTGGGCGATCTGCAGAACTTAACCTTATCAATGCAGGTTAACGGTGTCGGAGAGTTCATTAATGACTTCTTAGATGACACCGTACTGTTTGCTTCCGTCTCTGCTTCACAGACCCTTCCCGATGGCGGTATGACTGCCGGCGGCAATTACGGCATGTTAGGCTCTCAGGATAACGAAACAGGTTATTCATATTGGGTTGGCGCGACAGTGCCGGCTTTCTTTGAGGGGGATCGCTTTGGTCTGGAGTTTAATCACGGCTCTAAATACTGGCGCTCGTTTACTTACGGTGAAGACACCTTAATTGGTTCGAAAATAGCGGCGCGTGGTGATGCTTATGAAGCGTATTACAATATACCCATTATAGGTGAGTCGTTATACTTCCAGCTTCGTTATACCTACATCAACTACGATTACTCTGGCAGTAACGGCTTCTTTGGTAACAGCGGTGCACCAATGACCATGGCAGAAGCGAATGCCATGGGAATGGGCGGCATGGTTGCTGAAAGCGCTCAGGATATACGGGCAATGATCCGTTATAACTATTAACCGATAGGATAAGTGACTTAAAAGCAGTGGCCGCTCACAATGGCGGCACTGCTGTTTATTGAGCAAGATAAAAAATCGCTTATATGCAGTACGATTTTCCGCATGGGAGCAAGCGGTTTATATTGATGGTGTGAATCGAAAACGTACGGCCTCAAAATCAATAACACTATTATCTTCTATTTTTATCCCTTCAGCGCGCAGTAATGCAATTTTTTTATCCACTCCCAATGAGTAATTGCCAACTTCACCATTACTTTTTACCACGCGATGGCAAGGCACAATAATCGGATTGGGATTGGCTGCCATGGCATTGCCCACTGCTTGATAAGCTTTACAATTTAACGCCTGGGCAATATCTCCATAGGTCACAAGCCTGCCTGAGGGGATCTGTTTTAATAGCGCATAGCACCGTTCATTAAAGCGGCTTGGGTCAGGCAATGCTATCAACCTCTTGCTCGGTTAGGTAACGCCATTCGCCAGGGGCGAGCTTTGTATCTAAGCTTATTTGGCCAATTTTCTCGCGGTGTAATTCGCTTACATGGTTACCAATAGCCGCAAACATGCGTTTAACCTGATGATATTTTCCTTCGCTGATGGTTAGTAAAACTTCGTTTTCAGAAATCAGTTCCAATTCTGCCGGTAAACAGAGCTGGTTTTCGCTTTTAAGCTGAATGCCTGTTTTAAACAATTCGACAGCGCTAGCTTGGATCGGCTCGGCAAGTTCGACGCGGTAACGTTTCGCACATTTTTTTCTTGGGCTGGTTATTTTATGAGACCATTGACCGTCATCGGTAATAAGGGCTAACCCAGTTGTATCGGCATCTAAGCGTCCGGCAATACACAGCTGTTCTGGTTTGTCGACTTTGATTAGATTGATGATGCTGGGTAACTGCTCGTCAACGGTTGAACAGATATAATCTTTGGGTTTATTAAGCATAATATAGCGTGCAGTGCGCACATTAATTAGTTTGCCATCCAAACTGATCGCTTCATTGCCTGCTACTTTATAAGCGCTATTACGCACGGTTGTGTCTGCGCTGGTGATTCGTCCCTGCATAATCACTTTTTTAGCTTGGCTTCTGGTTAACGTTGTTGCTTGGCAAATATATTTATCTAGGCGCATAATTCTCTTCTTGTGCAAATAATTGTGTGATGGCGCTTTTGAGGGCACTTTGAGCTTGTTTTTTACCAGTAAGATGGTGTTTTTTACAGATCTCCTCCCAGCTGTTATTTTGCAATATTTTTTGTATTGTAAGGCATTGCTGCGTTTTGCTTAAGCTTTTTAAATTACAGGTTAACATGAGTGTAATTAAAACAGGCTCGACGAATTCATAAGGGAGATTGCCTTGTAGGTAGCTGCCCAGTTGCACAGATTGCGGTTGCTTTTTGCTGAACTCCTGTAATATGTTGGCAACGAGCTCGGCATCCATCTGTTGCAGATGGCGACTTAATTGTATGGCGAATTGCCCGCTAAATTGCTGATGAATTTCAGCATGTAATAGCTTGCCTTGATTAGACAGTGGCTTATTAACAATAACTGAGTGGGTTCCGCTGCTATGATCTATGCTGAAACCGATGCGCAGTGTGCTAAAGGCTAATTGCTGCCAAAAAGATAACAGCCCGGCTGTTGCTCCAAAGCTTGCGCACAGGTGATCAAATTTCTGTTTTTTTGCCCAGTCAGTCAAGTGGCTAATAAATTGTTTGCCCAAGCCTAAATTTTGTAAGGAGGGATGAATCGCTATTCTTTGTATGCGGGCATAGCGGTAAGAGGCTGCTTGTTTGCACGCACTATGGAAAGTCAGCGATTGTGCAACTAAATGCCCTTGTACCCTCCGCGTACCACGCCATATATTCTCACACATCATGGGCTCAAAGCCACCTTCGTCATTGATCAACGCCACACCCAGTAGTTGTTTGTTTTGCCTGACTACAAAAATATGCAGCGCGGTGTCATTGAGCAGCTTTTCTAAATCTGAAGGTTTAGTTTGATAGTGAGCCAATACTAATAAAGAAAAAGTATCTTGCAGCAGCGCTTTATTGTGCAGCAATTGATGGCGGTCTAATTTTTCAAATTGGACTGTTTGATGCGCTTGGTAGTGGGGCAACTGAGACGCAGATTCCGTCAAGCAGAGACTATTTAAAGTAAAGGATTCAAGCGGATCATTGACTGCCCAGCGAATGGGTTGATCGAGATGAACTTGTCGCCACTGCGGCGCTATCTTGTTTAACTGTTTTTGAAAGCGCAGGGCAAAACCGCGGCCAGAGCCTTCATAACCATGCACCGTAGTAGCAAAAACTAAACGTGCATAATGGTGAGCTAACGCTTCTAATGTAGGTACAGGCAATGCAGCAGCTTCATCAATAATAAGCAGGTCGCATTTGGGTTTCTCGGCGAGCAGTCTGTCAGGTGCGATAAACTGGATCGATTTCTCTTGATCAAGCACTGAGAATTCGGCTTGATGCTGTGCATTTAATAATGAACGGGCATGTTTGAAAAGCGTCACAGTAGCTTGTTTGTTGGGCGCGCAGACTAAGACAGTTTTAATACCGGTATTGAGTAAATGAGCCGCGGCGATACCCAGCGCTGCTGATTTTCCTCTTCCTCTATTGGCGGTTAATACCAGCGGTCGATGGCGGTGTCCTGTCACTGTTTTAATGATCGCTGTGATCGCACTCTTTTGCTGAGTTAAATAGAGGTCATTATTTATAGCGGTTTGCGGCAAGCAGGTCGAACTGATAGGCAGGGGGTGGCTCTGCCTGACACTCATAAAATTATACAGAAGAAACTGGGAATTCAGGTATTGGTGGAAGAGATCGTTTTTATCGATTTCAGTTGGACTGATAAGCAGTAATAAACCGCCCCCGCGCAGTGCACCTTCGCTTGCCGCAAAAGCATTGGCATCAAAACTGTCATACGCATTGATAATTAATAGTGTGACCTCTTGGCCTAATATTTGTTTAAAAGGGGTAGAGGTGATTGCACTCGGAGAGGGGCCACACCAAAAGTAGGGCTGCTGTAAATGGGTAATTAAAAAGGTAGCTTGTTGGTAACACCAAACTAAATCGCCCTGCAGGCGTAATATTTGACGATGATTATCAATAATCGCTTGCTGTTGAATATTTTGGGCAAATGAAAGAAGTGCTGACACAGGTATTCCTAGTTTTACTACGACTATATACTGAGTATATCACTGTCAAATAGTGATTGGCTGCAGTCAATTGAGAGATCACCGCATAAGGGTGATCGACACAAGATCCTTATGATTATTTTTTAAACGAAAGAACAAGAAAAGCTTGCATTAACCTACAGTAACTGTAATATGACCGTACTTGCCAATATGGCAGGCGGGCAATACGCCCCATAATCTGATTTATTAGATTATCAAATGACTCCCGATTGGGGAGTGACTAGTTTGAATGAACACTTAAGATCTATCTTTGATAGGTGGTTAGGTGTTTGTTTGTATGTTGTATTTTTAACTATTGGAGTTTTGGTCCATGCAGAACCAAAGAATCCGTATCCGCCTTAAAGCTTTTGATCATAAATTGATCGATCAATCAACGGCGGAGATCGTTGAAACTGCAAAGCGCACAGGTGCTCAGGTACGTGGTCCTATCCCACTACCAACTCGTAAAGAGCGTTTCACCATTTTGGTATCACCGCATGTAAATAAAGATGCTCGTGACCAATATGAGATTCGCACTCACAAGCGCTTGATTGATATCGTAGAACCAACTGAAAAGACTGTTGACGCACTAATGAAGCTAGATTTAGCTGCTGGCGTTGACGTTCAAATCAGCTTGGGTTAGAAGGAGTTATAACAATGACAATCGGTCTAGTAGGTCGTAAAATTGGTATGACTCGCGTCTTCACTGAAGATGGTGTTTCTATCCCAGTTACCGTTCTTGAATGCACACCAAATCGCGTTACTCAAGTGAAAACACTTGATACTGATGGCTACCAAGCTATTCAAGTAACAGCTGGCGTTAAGAAAGCCAGCCGTGTAAACAAGCCAGAAGCGGGACACTTTGCGAAAGCAGGTGTTGAAGCTGGCCGTGGTCTGTGGGAGTTTACTCTTGCTGACAACGAAGGTGCAGATATCAAAGTTGGCGCTGAGCTAAGTGTTGAGCTTTTCAACGAAAATACGAAAGTAGATGTAACAGGTCAGTCTAAAGGTAAAGGTTTCCAAGGTGGTATTAAACGTTGGAACTTTTCCATGCAAGACGCAACTCACGGTAACTCATTATCACATCGTTCAAATGGTTCGATTGGTATGTGTCAAACTCCGGGTCGTGTTTTTAAAGGCAAAAAAATGTCTGGCCACATGGGTGATGAGCGTGTAACGACTCAAAACCTTGATGTTGTTCGCATAGACGTTGAACGCAACCTACTGCTCATTAAAGGTGCAGTACCCGGTGCGAAAAACGGCGATGTGTTCATTAAACCTGCTGTTAAAGCATAACCAAGGAGCTAGTATGGAATTGGTATTGAAAGATGCACAAAGTGCTCTTGAAGTTTCTGACGCTACCTTTGGACGTGAATTCAATGAAGCCCTAGTTCATCAGGTAGTCGTTGCTTATGCAGCTGGTGCTCGTCAAGGTACTCGCGCTCAGAAAACTCGTAGCGATGTACGTGGTGGTGGTAAGAAGCCATGGCGTCAAAAAGGTACGGGCCGCGCTCGTGCTGGTACAATCCGTAGCCCAATATGGGTTGGCGGTGGTGTAACTTTTGCTGCACGTCCACAGGACCACAGTCAGAAAGTTAACAAAAAAATGTACCGCGGTGCGATTAGAAGTATTTTTTCTGAGTTAGTTCGTCAGGATCGTCTAATTGTTGTCGAAAACTTCAGCGTTGAAGCTCCGAAAACTCAAGAGCTTAAAGCTAAGTTAAAAGAACTGGATCTGAAAGATGTATTAATCATCACTGAAGAATTAGATGAAAATCTATTCTTAGCAGCACGTAACCTCTACAAAGTAGACGTTCGTGATGTTCAAGGTATTGATCCAGTAAGCCTAATCGCATTTGATAAAGTTTTAGTAACTGCTGATGCAGTGAAAAAGATTGAGGAGAGCCTAGCATGATCAGTGAAACACGTTTACTGCAAGTTATTCTCGCCCCGCATATCTCTGAAAAGGGAACTTTATCTGCTGAAAACCATAACACTATGGTATTCAAAGTTGCTGGTAATGCAACTAAAGCAGAAATCAAAGCGGCAGTTCAGAAACTGTTCGAAGTTGAAGTTACTGGTGTTTGCACACTTAACGTGAAGGGTAAAACCAAGCGTACAGGACAACGTATAGGTCGCCGTAGCGACTGGAAAAAAGCATACGTTACTCTTGTTGAAGGTGCTGACATCGATTTCGCCGGCGCTGAGTAGAGGAATTATAAATGGCTATTGTAAAATGTAAGCCTACGTCTCCAGGTCGTCGCCACTTAGTTAAAGTGGTAAATAACGATCTGCACAAAGGCAAGCCATACGCACCACTTTTAGAGGCTAAATCTAAATCAGGTGGTCGTAATAATGGCGGTCGTATTACGGTTCGTCACATCGGTGGTGGTCACAAACAACACTACCGTATTGTTGACTTTAAACGTAATAAAGACGGTATCCCAGCAAAAGTTGAGCGTTTGGAATATGATCCAAACCGCAGTGCAAACATTGCACTCGTACTTTATGCTGATGGTGAGCGTCGCTACATTCTAGCGCCTAAAGGCCTAGTTGCTGGTGATGCAATCCAATCTGGTGAAGATGCATCTATTAAAGTAGGTAACTGCTTACCGATGCGTAACATCCCAGTGGGTACAACTGTACATGCTGTAGAAATGAAACCTGCTAAAGGTGCGCAAATTGCACGTTCAGCTGGTGCATACAGCCAAATTGTAGCTCGTGATGGTGCTTACGTGACCCTACGTTTACGTAGTGGTGAAATGCGTAAGATCCCTGCTGAGTGTCGTGCAACAATCGGTGAAGTTGGTAATGCAGAACATATGCTACGCCAATTAGGTAAAGCTGGTGCTACGCGTTGGCGTGGTGTTCGTCCTACCGTTCGTGGTGTTGTAATGAACCCAGTAGATCACCCACATGGTGGTGGTGAAGGTAAGTCATCGGGTGGTCGTCATCCTGTGTCTCCTTGGGGTATGCCAACTAAAGGCTACAAAACTCGTAAGAATAAGAGTACTGATCAGTACATTGTTCGTCGTCGTAACAAGAAATAAGCAGAGGTATCGCCATGCCACGTTCTCTCAAGAAAGGTCCTTTCATTGACC
>NZ_JBLIEK010000037.1:0-33085 GCF_047632995.1 Psychromonas sp. | reverse complement strand
CGTTAGTTTTTTTAATATTTCCAAACCACCTGAAGAAGCATCTTCAGATATAGACTTTAAAGTGCTTTAGTCTGTTTATTGTTTTGCAGTAAAACATTGCGCACTTGCTCTGTGATACTAAGATAAATTTCGCTTGTTTTTTGATCCGGCAGCGGTTTTTTATCTTCATCTAACCATGAGATTGAAGTTCTGCCTCCCGTTAATTCACCTAATTGAATAAAGTATTCCCCGTTTTCAAGTGTAAATGGGATTAAATTATTTTCAGACCAATAATCATTATCGGGTGTTGTGAATTTAAGTAAAAAGAAGCCCTTATTCTTATCTGCTTCGACAATCTCAAAATGTAATAAGGTTAATAGATCCGGGAGTTTTCTCCACGTCTCTAAAAACTTAGTATCTACCAGCCATACGATCTGATGGTTATCATCAAAGCCAAGCTTAATGGGTAAGGGTTGTGAATCCAGTTCGTTCAGTTCATTCGCTTCTTTTACTTTATATGCATACTCTAATAGATCATTTGCAAAGCGAAGTTCCACATTTTTTTTGTTTTTATCAGAAAGCTTAAATTTTAGAGCGTGCTCATCGTTATATTCGGCATAGGTTAATGCTTCAATAGTGAGTCCAACACTGTGGCCATCCGCTTGTTTCTCAAGCGTAAAGCGGTAGCTTGACTGTTTAAGCACTTCATTGCTATTTAAAAAACCACCAAAATCTGTTTTCTGATTAAAGATTCCCGTTTCAAGCTTTAGTAGAGATTCATCTTTAGAGATAATATCTACTTTATTTTCAGCCAGATAGGATTCAAGTAGTTGCCAAACCTGCTCGCCTATATGATCGTTTTCTTTAAATGCATTAAACCAGATCTTAGTCTGCTGTTTATCGTTAGCCTCAAGTAAAACACCATCAATCACAGGGATAAGCTGGGTTGGTGGACGAACATCAATATCTTTAGTCAAAAAACCAGCTGCTTTTTGCGACTCAGTCAAAACAGGCGTAGCAAAGGTATCTCTGGCTTCATCATTAGAGAACGGCCCGGTTTTATAAGCGCGAGTCAATTCTGCATATTGATAGTCAAAAGAGCCATTTGCCTGCATCCGTGTTTCGAAGCGGGTGCAGCCGGTTAATGCTAACGCGATAAAAACGGCCGCTGTTGTACCAGATTGTTTGAATAATTTAATCATGAAAGTAATTTTGCTTCGGTTAAGGCGCTGCGGACGACTGACTGGTACTGCTCAGATAGAATAGTTAATGGCAAACGGCAATCAGCCGTTGGAATTAAACCAAGCTCAGCACAAGCCCATTTAACGGGAATTGGATTTGATTCTACAAATAATTTTTGATGCAGCGGTAATAGCTGAGCGTTTATCTGCAGTGCGATATCTGTTTGACCATCTAATGCGGCATCACACATTTTTCTCATTTCAACAGGTGCGATATTACTGGTAACGGAAATAACACCGTGGCCACCCTGCAAAATAAAATCACAGGCGGTTTCATCATCACCACTGTATAAAACAAAGTCATCTGCAACGAGCGCTTTGATTGCAGCAAGACGCGTTAAATCGCCCGTTGCTTCTTTAATACCGATAATATTTTTGATTTTAGCCAGACGAGCGACAGTTTCAGGTAACATATCAACGGCCGTTCTGCCGGGTACGTTATATAAAATTTGTGGTAGCTCGCAAGATTCAGCAATTGCTTTAAAGTGTTGGTAAAGCCCTTCTTGGGTCGGTTTGTTGTAGTAGGGGGTCACATTAAGACCCGCAACAATACCGCTATTTGCAAATAATTTACTCAATGAAATAGCTTCAGATGTTGAATTTGCACCATTTCCGGCAATAACAGGAATACGTTTATCTGCAAATTCGAGCGTTTTCATCACAACTTTCACATGATCATCAACATTTAATGTTGCAGACTCACCCGTTGTGCCAATAGCGACAATTGCAGATGTGCCCGATTGTATATGGAATTCAACAAGTTTTTTTAATGCATGGAAATCAATTTCGCCAGTTTTATCCATCGGTGTCACGAGTGCGACAATACTACCTGTTAACATCTTAAAATCTCCTATTTAGAATGGCTTAATGTTACTTTTGCAGGCAGTTAAAAACAAGCGATAAAGCGAAGAGATTAAGCATCGATGCACAAAAAGTTCGGATTGATGCTTGCGTTCACCTATTTAAACGATAATCTAGGCGACAATATCTTCAGCTCATTACCAATGAGGTCAAAATGCAAGCAAACAGCTATGACGTAACCGTCTCATCTTTCCCGAAAATTATTATCGAAGGCTCAAAAGAAAATCCCGTGCTGGTGTTTTTTTGGTCGCCACGCTGCCCCATTTGTACGTCTATGCAAACGTTATTAGACAAATTACACAGTGAAACTAATCAAGCATTTACATTAGCGCGTATTAACTGCGATCTGGAGCCGCAAATCGTCAGTCACTTTGGCGTACAGAGTGTGCCAAGTGTCTTTATGTTTGTTGATGGTGAGGGTGTGGATGGTTTTGCTGGGGAGCAAAGTGAAGAATTTATCCGCACCTTTATTAATAAACATACGCCAGCGCCCTCTTTTGAACTGCTGCAGCAGGGACAAACACTTTTTGCTCAAGGTAAATTAAGCGAAGCAAAAGAGACTATTTTACAAGCCGTAAAACTCGATCCAGACAATAATGAGATTAAACTTGCATTGGCCCAGGTATATCTGGCCCTAGGCGAGCATGAAAGCGCTCAGCCTATTCTCGAACTTATACCCAGCGCTGATCAAAACATGATCTACCACAGCTTAATCTCACAATTGCAGTTAGCCCTTGAATCTGCGCAAACACCTGAAATAAGCGCATTAGAAGCACAACTGCAAACCTCACCGGATAAGGTGGAGCTTAAATATCAGCTTGCCATTCACTATAAAGAGGCTAATCGCTACAGTGAAGCCTTACCCTTGTTATATAAAATTCTTGCCGCTGACTTAGGGTATGAAAATGGCGGCGTTAAAAAGACAATGTTAGATATTTTAGCAACGATTGACGACGCCGGTTTAGTCAGTCAATACCGACGTAAGCTCTACAGTTTACTCTACTAAAAAAGCAGCTGAAAATGGCTAACAGGCCATTTCCAGCTGTGCTTATTTTTGCAGCGCATATTTCTCTATCGCAACGGCAACGCCATCTTGATCATTGCTAGGGGCAATATAATCAGCTAGGGCCTTAGTTTCAATCGACGCATTCTCCATCGCCACCGGCAATCCCGCAAATTTAAGCATATGGTGATCATTTTCAGCATCACCGATACACATAACCTGCTCTGCGCTAAGCCCGAGAATATTAGCCAAATGCTCAACGCCGACTCCTTTATTGCTATCGCTATGTAAAAACTCCAAGAAATAGGGCGCGCTGCGCACCACTGTATAATCGAGTTTCAAAGCTGCCGGCAAATTAGCGACCGCATTATCGATAGCAGCTTCTCCAGCGACCATCAATATTTTAATGATATGATCATTATCATCGATTTCTTGGAAATCTTTTTCAGATACCGGCACACCGTTGACTGACGATTCGATATCTGTCCACGGGTTATATTGATGGGTGATCAGCCCCTCTTTCGTTGAAAATGCATGGATAAAAAGATCAAGTTGGCTTGCAACCTTCTGTAATTTTTTTGCATCTGAGCCACGTAAAGTTGTTTGGTGGATCACTTCACTATTGCCAACACGCTGAACAAGCGAACCGTTATAAGAGATAACAAAGTCATTATCACCGGTCAGGCCTAAGTGTTCCAGAAAAGGTTGTAACCCTTCTAAAGGTCGTCCTGAAGCGAGCACTATTTTGATGCCGGCTGATTTAGCATCTTGAATGGTGTTATAGGTGCGCAATGAAATCTGCCTGGCACTGTTAAGCAAGGTCCCATCCATATCGATAGCGATCAGTTTATACATAATGAAGAATCTCTGAGTTAATTTACTGGAGTTGCACTGGCAGGTGATACCTTAAAAGCTGTAGTCGAGTACAACAATATCATCAATAAGAGGCCTAAATAAAATTTTAAGTGCACTGTGGGCCGGATCGGGGAGATAATTATCACGGGCAAGGTGATCGCTAAAGGTCATCATAATACAATGGGTATAACCTTTGTTTTTATTTTCCGGACTGTTGTTTTCCCCCCACTCCACAGCGGCAAGTCCCTGCACGTTGTTTGGCATCTCCATAAATGCAGCTTGTAACCTTTGCAGAGAATCAGCTGTGGCGTCAGCTTTAAAACGAACTAATAACAGATGGCGTATCATAACTTTCCTTATAACTTATTGTAAATAATGTACTTTGCACTCTCTATGGTGCATTACTGGAGAAAAACTTATAAAGCATCGCCTAAAATACTGAGCGCTTTGATATAGGCAAACACCGATTGACCTTTTTGTAACTTTAATTCATTAACTGATTTCAGTGTGATTTTGGCCAGCAGCTTTTGTCTGCCTGTGGTTAAGGTTAATAAGACACTGTTTGCAGATAAGGGTTCAATCGCCTCGATCTTAACCCGTAAACAGTTTTGCAGTGAACTCAGGTTAAGCTGCTCGGTTGCGATTATCACATCTTTACTTTCTACTTTGATTTGTAACGTTTTATCGCTGCTTTCTTTATCCTGCGCTAAAAAAACAGCCTGCCCATCAATGCAACCCTGCACAAGCGAAAATGTCGGATCCCATGAAAGCGAGTCTACGCTGAGCAGTAAGCCTGAATGCGCATGTTTCACTAAACTGAGATTGGCATCCAGAAACAGATCATGCGGCGAGCCGATCGCTTCAATCGACCCTTGATTGATTAAAATCATCTGCTGAGCAAGATAGAAAACTTCCTGCATCGAATGGCTAATATAGAGGATAGGGATTCTCTGGCTGAGTTTTTTAATAAAGGGCAATAACAACTCTCGGCTGTGCTGATCCAGCGACGATAGCGGTTCGTCCATAATCAGCAGATCGGGCGCCGTTAAAATGGCGCGTGCAATCGCTACCCGCTGTTTCTGTCCACCTGAGAGCTGATGGCTCTTTTTACTGAGCAGCGCACTAAAATCAAGTTCCTGAGCTAGCTGTTTTACGCTGTATAAACTATTTTTAGCTTTTACACAGGCTAATTGCAAATTAGCCTGCACATCTAAATGTGGAAAGAGTCTCGGCTCCTGAAAGACCATACCAATTTTACGCTTTTCCGTTTTAATAAAGACAGTTTCGCTTTGCCAATTTTTTCCCTGACAATCTAGAAAACCTGAAAATTGCGGATCTAACCCTGCTAACGCACGCACAAAAGAGGTTTTACCCGCACCCGAATCTCCAAATACTGCGCATACTCCCTGCAGCCGGATTTCTCCTTGAAAGCGAAAGGAGGGATAGGTTTTAAGCAGATCAAATTTAAGCATGATAGAGACGTTTCTGGCGTTTTTGTAGCACGCCGTAGATCAGCATCAGCAGTACCATTGAGAAACTCAGCAAACTAAAAGCCAGAAAATGTGCCTGCGTATATTGCAATGTTTCTACATGATCAAACAATGCGATCGACAACACTTGCGTTTCACCCGGAATATTCCCGCCAATCATTAAAACTACGCCAAACTCGCCAATGGTATGGGCAAAACCAAGCGCACCTGCAATAATAAAACTCGGTAAAACCATCGGAAATATAACCCGATAAAAGGTCTCGATACGATTAAAACCGAGCGTAGTGGCAACCTCAAGGTAGCTTTTATCTAAATTAACAAAGGCACTTTGCAGGGGTTGTACGACAAATGGTAGAGAGTAAATAAGCGACGCGATTAACAGACCAGAAAATGAAAAGGCTAAATTATGTCCGGTTAACGTTAACCAAAAACCACCCAAAAAACTATCCGGTGAAAAAGAGAGCAGGAGATAAAACCCCAAGACAGTCGGCGGTAAAACAAGTGGCAGCGCCACCAGCGCTTCAATAAAAGGACGGTAAAAACGTTTGCTGTGTGAAAGCCACCATGCCAGTGGCGGCGAGATAATTAATAAGATCAAGGTGGCGGAAACGGCCAGTTTCAGGGTTAATAAAATAGCCTGGTAGTCCCATTCACTGAGCATACTATAAATATCCCTTTTCGTGGATCAGCAGTTGAATGGAGTCAGATCTTAAATAATCAATAAATTGCTGCACTTTTACTTTTTGCGTGGAGTTTGCCAGCAACACACCTTGTTGCTCAATCGGTGCATGCCATCTGTCGGGAATAAGATAATAGCTAGTTTGTTTGTTTTGCTTATGTTGCAATAGTAATGAATAGGCAACAAAACCCGCATCGATATTACCTGAGTCGATAAATTGATAGGTTTGCGAAATATTAGCGCCTTGGACATAGGAAAACTTTTCCCATAAATGCAGATATAGCAATGTTTGCTTAGCCGCCAGTCCATAAGGTGCAAGCTGCGGATTGGCTATTGCTAAACGCCCTTTATAATCAAGCAGTGTTTGTTGATTAATAGCAGCGCCATTACGCACCCAAAAAGCCAGCCGTCCATTGGCATAGGTAAAGCGAGATCCCGACACCCCTTGTGGAGACGCTTCAATCAGTTTTGCGCGTTCACTGTCTGCAGATAAAAAAAGATCAAAGGGGGCGCCGTGTGTGATTTGGTTATACAAGGTGCCGGTGGAGGCGCTGGAGATTAAAATAACCTGTTCGTTTTGGCGCTGATAAAGCGTGGCAATTTCACTCAGTGTCTGTTTAAAGTTACTGGCAACGGCAACGTTAATCGCAGCGTGCACGGGCTCCGTTGTCAGCAGCGCCAAAGATAAAAGCAAAGGTTTCATCACTTTTTCCATTTACTCAATTGGGCAAGGTCGCCCTCGCGCGCATCCAGCCAATAACTTTCTTTATTAGTTGCGCTTTCTTTTTTCCAAAAAGGAGCCTCGGTTTTTAAATAATCGATAATAAATTCACAGGCTGCAAACGCATCTTGGCGATGCAAACTGGCAATGCCCACAAAAACAATTTGATCTGATAGTTTCAGTTCACCTATACGGTGAATAACAGTGCAATCAATAATATCCCAACGGAATTGAGCCTGCTCTACAATTTTTGCCAGTGATTTTTCAGTCATACCCGGATAATGTTCAAGTGTTAAACTTGAAACCGCTTTCCCTTGGTTAATATCACGCACCAATCCGCTAAAAACAACAACTGCACCGACAGATGATTTTACGCGCAACTTATCGTATTCAGCCTGCATACTAAAATCTTCTGTTTGCAGTCTAATCATCTCAACCCCCTGTTACAGGAGGGAAAAAAGCAACTTCATCACCACTTTGTAGCGCACTATTGTCATTGCAGATAGTTTGGTTAACCGCAACCAGCAGAGTATTACCTGAAAGCACCCGTTGCCAATTTTGATCACGCGCTTTAAGGTTGCGTAACAGCGTTTCAATATTGCAATTTTCACTGCTTGGCAGATGCAGCTCACTGGTCGTTAATTGTTCGCGCAGTTGCGCAAAAAAAAGTACTTTTATCATATCGACTCCTTTGCTTTAAAGTGGCCTGACTTGCCCCCAGTTTTCTCCAGCAATTTAACCTGGGTAATAACCATATCTTTTTGCACCGCCTTGCACATATCATAAATGGTCAGCGCCGCCACAGAAGCGGCGGTTAAGGCTTCCATTTCAACCCCGGTTTTTCCTGAAAGTTTACATAAACTTTGTACTCGAACACGGTTAAATTCAGGTTCCGCGGTTAACTCAACTTCAACTTTTGTTAATGCAAGTGGATGGCAAAGAGGGATAAGATCCGCTGTTCTTTTCGCCGCCATAATGCCGGCAATGCGCGCAGTAGCAAAAACATCCCCTTTATGGTGCGAACCACTTAAAATCAACTCCAGAGTATGTGCGGACATTTCAATATATGCCTGCGCGATCGCCTGGCGCTCGCTGACTTGTTTGTCGCCGACATCAACCATATTGGCTTTGCCGTCCTGATTAATATGGGTAAATTGATTGCTCATACTAGACACCGATATGCGGCATAAAATTGCACGGTTTATGTTGTGAATTTAACTGCTCGACAATAATCTTTGACCATGCGGTTTTACAGGCCCCCGTTGAGCCGGGCATACAGAAAATAACCGTTTTGTTTGCAAAACCTGCGATGGCGCGACTTTGAATTGTTGAAGAGCCGATTTCCTGATAAGAGATAGCGCGAAAAAGTTCACCAAAGCCCTCCACCTGTTTATCAAACAACACAGAAACGGCTTCTGGTGTGGTATCACGTAATGTGAAGCCAGTACCGCCGGTAATTAAAATAGCATCTATTTTGGGTTCCGCAATCCAACTTGAAACAACCGCGCGTATTTTATAAAGATCGTCAATCACAATCTGTTTATCTGCAAGGTAATGACCCGCTTTTTGTAAAGCATCAACAAGGTATCCTCCAGAGGTATCCGTCTCTTCACTACGTGTATCAGAAACCGTTAATACTGCAATTTTAGATATTTTAAACTCGTTGGTAGCGAGATGACTCATTGATTAATCCTCTTTATCTTTTTCTAATGATCTGCGTGCAATCAGTTGTGCATAGGTGGTCTGACATTCATGCCATTGTTCGGGGGTGTTGCTGTTTTGAAAACGGAAACCATCTTCCGCCAAGTAATTAACTGGCTGTATATTAAGTGTTTTAAGCAGACGGTACAATGAACGTTGCTTTTTATCTGGGGAAACTAGCGTTTCTGCTAAATATTCTTTAAGTACTTTGTTTAATGGCAAAATCATCGGAAACGTAACAAAATCAAAAAACACACCTTGCGGATGCTGCAGATAGATTTCGAGAAGGTGGCGACACTCTTTCTCGCTAAGCAGCGGCATATCAACCGCCATAATAAATAATGCATCGTACTGACCAAAAAGAGACTCAGCACAGGCGTGTAATCCGGCAAGAGGACCCGACTCTTGATGCAGATCGGCGATACAGGAAAAACCGCGATACTGACCGCTAACAAAAACATTCTCTAAGCAGAGCGACTCGAGTAACAATACAGCCCGACTTAACAATGTCTGCTGCGCCAGCAAGAGCTGCGCTTTATCTTTTCCCATCCGAGTGGATAAGCCACCCGCCAGAACGACACCTGCAATTTTCAAATACCATAACCTTTTATTTCAGATATAAAAAAGGGGCAAACGCCCTTTTAACTAAAGTATAACAACAAGCACAACAAGCTTACCAGCCTTCTATACCTGACATATCAGGGAGCCTATGCGCGATACCTTTATGGCAATCAACACAGGTTTTCTCACCAGAGGCTAACGCTGTTGAGTGTTGTTTTACACTGCGCGCCCCCTGTTCACTAAAATCCATATATTCAAACTGGTGACAGTTACGGCATTCTTGAGAGTTATTATCTTTCATACGCTTCCATTCACGAGCGGCTAAGTGGCCGCGGCGCGCTTGGAATTTTTCTTCGGTGTCAATTGTTCCCATCGCAAATGCCACTAACTCTTTGGATGCCTGCACTTTACGCACAATTTTAGCCGTCCAGTCATGGGGTACGTGGCAATCAGAGCAGATAGCGCGAACACCGGAGCGGTTGGCGTAGTGAATGGTTTCCCGGATCTCTTTGACAATTGGCGCGTGACAACTGGAACAAAATTGCTCAGTATTTGTGGCTTCCATTCCTGTATTAAAACCACCCCAGAAAATGATACCTCCGGAAAAGCCTATAAAAAGCACTAAACCAAATGCCGCAGATGATGGCGTTTTCATAATGAACCATAAACGTTTCAATAGTTTCAGCATAATATTAAGTTCCCGAATTATTGTAACGAATCGACTGGTTTGAAATCATTTTCAACCAGCGGTTTGGCATCGGCTTGTGTTACGTGGCATTGTAAACAGAAATAACGACGCGGAGAAACATCTGACAATGTTGTACCGTTGCGACTGACAAAATGGGTCACACTGATTTTTGTCGCCCCCATTTCACCCGCATATTTAAAGCTATGGCAAGATAAGCACTTATTGGCATTTAAATTGATCTGATAACCACGGATAGTATGCGGAATTAGCGGAGGCTGCTGCACATATTCTCTATCAATAGGAAGTTGATCACGCTGTACACGTTTCATCGTCTCTGATTTATTGATATCAGAAAGCTGCTGATAACCGCGTAAAGATTCTACGCCGCCGTTATCTGTATTGATATCAGCAGCCTTGCTCGCCACAGAAGATGCCGCTAATGCGACCATCCCCGTCGCGATAATAACTGTTAGCAATTTTTTCATTTTTATTTCTCCACCTTTTGCACAGTGCTAGTTTTACCGCTAAAAACGGTTGTAATTTCAAAAACATTTTCGCCGCAAACATCAACACAGCGGCCGCAGTTTGTACAAGTTAACCCTGTAATTAATGGTCCGATGGCATGCTTACCTCCATGTACCGGATCTTTTAAAATCTCAGGCTCCGGGCAAACAGCAAAACAGTCCAGGCAATCCGTACATTTATCACGCTTCACAGCGCTCACTTTTATTAAACTAATACAATTGATGAGCGAATAAAAAGCGCCCATCGGGCAGAGATGACCACACCATCCATTCTCAACAGCCAGCAGATCAAACAGGAAGATCATTAAAAACAGAATCCAGCCTAACCCCATGCCAAAAAACAGACCGCGATTAAAGGCAGAAACCGGATTGACCAGTTCCCATGACATCACACCGGTAAAAAGGGGTAATATCATCACCATAGCTAAAATCCAATAGCGCCATTGATTGCTTATAACGCTCTCTTTGCGAAAATTTAACTTTCTTCTGCACCATGCTGCTGCATCGGTTAATAAATTAACAGGACACACCCAAGAGCAAAAAACGCGTCCGCCTACCAGGGCGTAAAACAAAACGACAATCAACATCCCTAAAACCGCTTGAAACTGCGGAAGATGTCCAGACAGCATACTCTGTCCGAGTATAAAGGGATCAGTAAAAGGCACGACACCCAACAGTAAACTGGCGCTTAAATTACCCTGGATAATCCAAATCCCGGCTAATGGGCCGAGTAAAAAAGCGCTTAATATCATCAGTTGCACAAAGCGGCGCAATAGTAAAAAACGGTTGGCTAATATCCACCCTTTTTTGTTGATCGCCGCACAGCCCAAGGGATGCTTAGTTTTCATTTCGGCACTTCCGGAAGTCGATCCGGTAGATCTAATACGGGGTCAATTAACGATCCGCCCGCCTTTTCTTTTTCTTTCCATCCCCAACGGTAATGATGACCTAGTTCACCTTTAGCGATACTTCTCGGTAACACTTTAATCGCCGCTTTTTCTAATACACACGCTTCTTCACATTTACCGCAGCCAGTACAAAAATCTGAATGTACAGTCGGAATAAACACGGCATGATGCCCGGTTCTCTGATTGCGATGCATCTCTAAAGTAATAGCATCATCAATCAAAGGACAGATGCCATAGCAAACATCACAGCGTAAACCTTGAAAATTCAGACAATTTTCCTGATCAATTAACACCGCCAACCCCATCCGCGCATCGTCGATATTGTTAAGCTCCGGGTCAAGCGCACCTGTCGGGCACGCCGCCTTGCATGGTATATCATCACACATCTCACAAGACGCCTCGCGCGCAATAAAATAGGGTGTTCCTGTTGCTATAGGCTGAAATAACCGGCCTAATTTGAGCATATCGTAAGGGCAAGCCTCAACGCATAAACCACAACGGATGCAGGCAGATTGAAAGTCTGGCTCTGCCAACGCACCTGGAGGGCGAAGCATCTGTGGGTTAAATGAAAGGCTCTGATTTGAATATCCAGCCAATCCTAATCCCATAAATCCAACGCCACATGCCCCTTTACTTGTATTGACAAGAAACTGACGACGTGTGATTTTGCGCTGCGCTCCTTTACTCATCGATTTTCAGTTACACCTTTTTGGTAATTTTCACGGCACATTTTTTGTAATCTGTCTGTTTTGAAAGGGGATCAGTTGCATCCAGTGTGATTTTATTGGTTAATTGTTTGGCATCAAACCAGGGCATAAACACCAGTCCTTTCGGCGGACGGTTGCGGCCGCGGGTTTCAACGCGGGAGGTCAGTTCACCACGGCGTGAAGCCAGTACTATTTCATCACCGCGACGCAGTCCGCGGGACTGCGCATCATCCGGATGCATAAACACAACGGCATCTGGAAAGGCGCGATATAGCTCAGGTACGCGACGAGTCATCGATCCGGAATGCCAATGTTCAAGCACTCGCCCGGTACTTAACCATAAATCATATTCTTGATCCGGCACTTCAGCTGGTGGCTCATAAGGCAGCGCAAAGATAACCGCTTTCTTATCTTTATGTCCGTAGAACTGCACTTCACTGCCCTTTTCTACATAGGGATCATACCCTTCTCGAAAACGCCACAATGTTTCTTTGCCGTCAACGACTGGCCAGCGAAGACCGCGGGCCTGATGGTATTGATCAAATGGCGCCAAATCATGTCCATGACCGCGGCCAAAGGTGGCGTACTCTTCAAACAGACCTTTTTGAACATAAAAACCAAAATGACGCGCTTCATCATTTAATTGATCATCTTTCACTTCATCCAGGCCAAATGCATCAACATTACCGTTACGGTAAAGTACGTCATACATAGTTTTACCCTTCACTTCCGGCATTTTAGCAATCAAGTCTGCAGGCCATACCTCTTCAATCTTGAAGCGTTTAGCAAACTCCATCAACTGCCATAAATCAGACTTTGCGCCTTCTGGCGCTTTGACCTGCTGATACCAGAACTGCGTCCGACGCTCGGCATTACCGTAAGCGCCCTCTTTTTCCACCCACATTGCAGTGGGTAAAATAAGATCCCCCGCTTGCGCGGTAACAGTTGGGTAAGGGTCTGAAACAACGATAAAATTTTCCGGATTACGGTAACCCGGAAGAATTTCTTCATTAATATTTGCCCCCGCTTGCACGTTGTTATTACACATAACCCAGTAGGCATTAAGCTTGCCGTCTTTAAGCATACGGTTTTGTAACACTGCGTGGTAACCCGGTTTTGGCGGAATGGTCCCCTCAGGTAACTTCCATATTTTCTCAGCAATCGCGCGATGCTTAGGATTTTTAACCACTAAATCGGCGGGCAGGCGGTGCGAAAAGGTCCCCACCTCACGTGCGGTACCACAGGCAGAGGGTTGTCCCGTTAATGAGAATGGGCCTGAACCGGGTTTAGAAATTTTGCCGGTTAGCAGATGCACGTTATACATCAGGTTATTGGCCCATACGCCACGTGTATGCTGGTTGAAGCCCATGGTCCAATAAGAGGTTACTTTCTTAGTGGGATCGGCATACACTTTTGCCAGTTCAATGAGTTTAGCAGCGGGTACACCAGACATTTTTACCGCATATTCAACATCAAACTCAGAAACATATTGCGCATACTCGTCAAAAGTCATTGGTGTTGAAGCGCCCGAATCTGGATTTTTTGCGGCTTTCTGGAGTGGAACATCAGGACGTAAACCGTAACCTATATCCGTTACACCTTTGCGGAAATTAGTATGTTTTTTAACAAAATCTTTATCAACCGCATCGTTTTGGATAATGTAATTAGCAATGAAGTTTAAGATTGCCAAATCAGATTGCGGGGTAAAGATCATACCGTTATCTGCAAGTTCAAATGAGCGATGCGTATAAGTAGATAAAACATGAACACGTACATCAGGATTACTTAAACGACGATCCGTGAGTCGCGACCAAAGAATCGGATGCATCTCGGCCATATTGGATCCCCAAAGCACAAATACATCTGCATTTTCAAGATCATCATAGCAGCCCATAGGCTCATCAATACCGAAGGTGCGCATAAAGCCGCCAACAGCAGAAGCCATACAGTGACGTGCATTCGGATCTAAATTATTGGAGCGAAAACCGGCTTTCATCAGTTTTGAAGCCGCATAACCTTCCCAAACAGTCCACTGGCCGGAGCCAAACATCCCCACTGAGGTCGGTCCCTTTTTCTTCAGGGCATCTTTAAATTTTTCGGCCATGATATCAAAAGCGGCATCCCATGATATGGGCTCAAACTGGCCTTCTTTATCATAGAGTCCATCTGTCATGCGCAATAAGGGAGTTGTCAGACGATCTTTACCGTACATTATTTTGGAGAGGAAATAACCTTTAATGCAGTTGAGGCCTTTGTTTACTGGTGCATCCGGATCGCCCTGCGTAGCAACAACACGGCCTTCTTGTGTACCCACTAAGACACTGCAGCCAGTGCCGCAGAAACGACATGGTGCTTTATCCCACTTTATTTTGCTGGCATCCTTACTGGCAATTAAATTACTTGCGGAGGCCGGTAGCGTTATGCCAGCAACGGCAGCTGCCGAGGCAATTGCTTGTGCTTTCATAAATTCACGTCTGGTAAATTTCATTTTACTCCCTCACTCTTTTTATACGTCTATTTTTTCAAACTCGTGATAAACAAGTCCGGTATTAATAACCCCATCTAAGGCGTTAATATTATCAATCACTTCCATAATGACTCGCTGGTGCGGCGCCTCTAAGACGACGATCGCTTTACCTTGCGCAGAAATTGTTATGACTTCCGCGCCACTTAATAAATTAATACTGGTCGTAATAGCAGCGGCTTTTTTAGGATTTACATGTACTAGCAGACTGGATATATGCAGCTCATCATCTTTCATTATAATTCCTTTATCGCAATAGCTTGTTGTGGGCAAGGCGCCACACAGGCGCCGCATCCGCTGCACAAATCCGTATTGATTTGTGGTATTGCACTCAAGCCTAGTTGAAAGGTAAGCGCTTCACTGTCACAACTTTCAGCACAACTGCGGCAATAAACGTTCGCAAACGCTAAGCATTGATTATTGATAAACGCTTTTTTATCCCAAGGTGATTCACTGGTCTCGACAAATATTTTTTCTTTACAGCTTGTCGCACACTTGCCGCAAAAAGTGCATTCACCCAAATCGAAGTTGATATTGGGATAACCGCCATCCCCTTTAATAACAATCTGCTCTGGGCAAGCACTAATACAATCGCCGCATTGGCTGCAGTTATTAAGGAAATTTTGCGTGTCTTTTATCCATGGCAATAAATGGTCTGTCGCAATTGTTTTTTTTACTTTAAAAAAACTTCGTTTACTGGCATCAAATTGCACAATCTGTACCTGACTTTTAGTTTGTTATCTATTGGTTAACGATATGATGAAATTGTTAACTAATGTTAATACAGAACATATACCCAATTAGGGTAAAGCATAGCTTGACTTGATACATATCAATGATTGGATTGTGATAGTGGGAGTTACCCCACAAATAAAGTGGGGTGAAATTTAATTATCCGCCGATAGAGGCGAGATGCGGGGTTCCTCCTACGTTGCCTTGCTGCAAATAATGGCTTTCCTTTTTATTGGACAACGCCGTTAAAATTCTTGCCTTTAATGCTTCTTTATCATCGGCGCTGGAAAGTAGATCGCGAAGATCAACCCCCTCTTCACCGAAGAGACAAAGATGAAGGCGCCCTAATGAGGAGACTCTTAAGCGGTTACAACTTTTACAAAAGTCTTTACTGTATGGCATTATTAGCCCTATTTCACCCTGATAATCGCTATGCGTGAAAACCTGAGCGGGCCCATCATGGCAAAGCCCCATTTTTTGAGTCCAGCCATTTTTTAGTAGATTTTGTTTAATTAACTCGCCCGAAAGATGATGTTTATTAAAAAACTCGAGATTGTCTTCAGTTTGCATCAGTTCGATAAAACGCAATTGAATCGGTTTATCCTGGATCCAAGCCAGATACAAATTTAAGTTCGTATCGTTCAACCCTTTCATCAATACGCTATTAATTTTGACTTGTGTAAACCCGACTGCCACCGCAGCAGAGACCCCCTGCATCACTTTATCAAAAATATTTTTACCCGTGATCAGGTGAAACATTTTCGGATCTAAACTATCAACGCTGACATTAATTGCATCAAGCCCCGCATCAAACCAATCCTTAGCCTGTTTCTGCAGACTAAAACCATTGCTGGTGGTTGCGACTTTTTGAATCCCCTTGGTTTTTGATATTGTAGAAATGATAGCGCTAAAATCTTTGCGTAAACTTGGCTCGCCGCCGGTAATTCGAACTTTTTTAGTTCCAAGCTCGGCAAAAGCGTTAACTAAATTTTTAATTTCTATTTGACTTAAAAACTGCTTCTGATGAGTACGCTGGTAGCCATCAGGCAAGCAGTAGTTACATTTGAAATTGCATTCATCTGTAATAGACAAGCGCAGGTATTCAAACTTCCTGTCGAAGTTATCGATGAGTTGTTGCATATTAAGTTCCTTTCCAAACACGGGAGGCAAACGCATTTCTGTTTTTACCCTTCTTAAACAAGTAAACGACTACCCGTTAAGCGGCTTAATTCACATATTTTCCATTTATGAAAAACTTAGTGAGGTAAAGCTCGGAGCTGTATTAACAAATTGTTGCAGTTGTTAAATATAATCTGACCTTATGTTACACTCAAATACACTTTCCATATACTTTTAATCGCCATGAAAATTAATCAGTTATTTCATTCTTATTCCGTCACAAAAGTGATAACCAACACCTGTTCGTTGATACTTGTTGTTTCGGCCTTGCATATTATAAGTGTGCTTAGCACTTTTAATCAGCCTGTTTCCGATAGCAATAGCATAAATAAGTTAATTGAATTTAAAATGGCAACATTGAAAACCAGTATCGCAGCACGTTACCATCCGCAAGATCTCCCATATATACTCACAGATATAGAGCAAGTGCTATCCCCCTCTCTGTTGCTAAAATCATATTGGCTTAATACGCAATCGCTTAACCAAAAAAATGCAGCGCTCTTGCTGCACTGGCAAAAAATAAAGTTGCAACTCGCAGCGAAGCCTTGGACTCAAATAAGAGGTGCACAGGCTGAAAATGAACTAAACAAATTTTCATCCGAAATCGATGTCATAATTAAACTGCATCAAATACTTGCCGGTAAAAAAATGGCGCTAATACATTTGGCGGAATTAATTGAATTTTTCCTGATCGCATGTGCAGGACTATTTCTCTATTACTATTCTAAAAAACAGATCGCACTGCCCATCAAAAAATTGGTTAGCAACGCCAAGGCGCTAAAAGAGCGCCATTTTGCCGTTGATTTCCCCGCTTATAAAAATGAGATAGGCCTGCTTTCTCAAGGGATGAATGAGATGTCGCAAGAGATTCAGAGATTAATTGAAGGGATGCAAAGTCAGGTCAAACAGAAAACAGAGGCACTGGAAAAAGCCAATAAAACCATTGAGTTTTTGTTTTCGATATCACAGCAATTAAACACAGTGCGATTGACCTCACCTATTTTATTTGATGCACTAAACGCACTGGCTAAGCAGGCAAATTTACGTAAAGTATGCTTAGAATTAAATAATGGCACCTTCGTAAATAGCGCGTTAGGCTGCGCAAGCCTTGACCCTGAGCTATTACGTATCCCGATAATCATTAATGGCAAACCTTATGGTTTCTTAAACTATGTCACGGGTGAAAGTGAACCGGACAACAGCAGCCTTATTGAGAGTTTTACCGGTCTTGTTGCCAGAGCTTTATATCAAGAGGAGCACAGTTTACAGGCGCAAAAAATATTATTGATGGAAGAGCGCGGGATCATAGCGCGTGAATTACATGACTCGATCGCACAGTCATTATCCTTTTTGAAAATACAGTGCACCTTATTAGATCGGCAAGTCAGCGCTGAACAGCAAGCGCAAGCCAAACAAACCATTAACAATATTGAAGATGCGGTTTCCGATTCCTATAAACAATTACGTGCTTTACTTTCAACATTTAGATTAAGTGTACCCGAATCCAATTTTAAAGAAGCACTGCTCACTATGATAAAAGCATTACAACTGCAGACAAGCGCGCTTATTTCAATTAAGCAGTTTGCAGCAAACTTTTATACGGATGCAAGCCAACATATCCATCTACTGCAAATTGTTAGAGAAGCCATTATCAATGCCATGAAACATGCTCACTGCACCACTATTGAGATATCCTGCATTATTACCAATGAGAATAAGGTATGGATTAGTATTATTGATGATGGTTTGGGAATTAAGGATAATGCCGCAAAGGTAAATCATTATGGGCTGGCGATTATGCAGCAGCGGGCAGATGAACTCGGCGCAACACTATCACTTAATCCATTAGCAAAAGGAACTGAGGTGGAACTTATTTTCCCTTATAAAAAACCACTACTTAATCAAGGAACTACCAATGTCTGATTTAACCCGGGTGATCATTGTCGATGATCATCCCCTGATGCGTAAAGGTATTCAACAACTGTTATCTATTGAACCTCGTTTTGAAATAATTGCCGAAGCGACACACGGTATTGAAGCGGTCAGTTTTGCCAAAAAACTGCAACCGGATCTGATTTTGTTAGATTTTAATATGCACGGAATTTCCGGTTTAGAGACACTAAAAGCATTACGCCAACAGAACTGCAGTGCAAAAGTGATTATTTTAACGGTCAGTGATAATAAACAAGATGTGATTGCAATGATTAACCAGGGTGCCAATGGCTACCTATTAAAAGATTGTGAGCCTGAAACATTATTAGAAGATATTATCAAAGTGTTAGCGGGACAATTAGTGGTCAGTGAAACATTAAACAGCTATCTTAATGAACTTGATCAGGAAGATAATATCCGCAACAAGCTGCTTAACTTAACTAAACGTGAAGTACAGATACTCGAAGAGGTTGCTAAAGGGTATAGTAATAAAGAAATTTCAGTTAATTTACATATTTCTGAAGGAACCGTAAAAGTCCACGTGAAGAGTTTATTAAAAAAACTACAGATAAAGTCACGTGTTGAAGCGGCAGTTTTGTATCTACAGCAGCCTAAATAACTCATTTAGACCGAGCGGCATTTCTAAGTGGCTTGAAGATACAAATATTTATATAATTCATTATTAAACATGAATTTTCTCTTTATGCGCGGAAACTATGCTTTCAGACTCATTAAAAAAACAGATCCGGGGTAGTTATGATCTTATTACTCAAGCCCTTCCCAACTTTAGCAAACGTAAAGCTCAGAACTATTTAGTCGCTGAAATAGCCAAAGTGCTGGCAGGCGAATATGATAAATCCCGTCGCATACTGGTTGCTGAAGCAGGCACAGGTATCGGAAAATCACTTGCTTATATTCTCGCCGCCCTGCCTGTTGCGCAGCGTTTAAATAAAAAGCTGGTTATTTCCACCGCCACTATTACCCTGCAAGAGCAGCTTATCCATAAAGATCTGCCCTTCTTTTTACGCCACAGTGATTATAAATTTTCATTTACCTTAGCGAAAGGCAGGCAACGCTACTGTTGCGAACACAAATTATTCTCCACACAGCAAGGTACGTCGCAACCCAACCTTTTTGAAGAAAAACCGCACGCGGGTGACACTACTTTATTAAAAGAGCTAAATACGGCCTATCTAGCAGGTAAATGGTTGGGCGATCGCGATAGCTGGCCAAAGCCAATCCCCAACCGCATATGGCAACTTATTGTATCTGATAAATTTAGCTGTAAACGTGCACTTTCAAACCATCGCCAGTGCCCTTTTCATCGTGCGCGGGATGATATTAATAAAGCCGATATTATCGTTGTTAACCATGCATTATTATTGGCAGATCTTGAACTGGGGGGCGGTATTATATTGCCCGATCCGGATAACTGTTTTTATATAATAGATGAGGCACACCACCTCCCTAAAATATCACGTGATTTTTCCAGTGCACGTGCCAGTATTAAGGGCAGTCAAGATTGGCTTAAAAAAGTCAAACAGCTCAACCAGCATATTAACAGGGTGATCAAGCGGCACACTATCATCACGCCAGGTTTAAATATGTTAGAAAGTACGGAAGAATTAAGCAAAGAGCTTAAAATGGTTGAACTGTATTTTAACAATAACCCGCAATATTTTAGTGAATCGGAGCAATACCGTTTTGCTATGGGAGAATTGCCCGAAGCGCTGATAATCCCGATCGTTAATTTGAAGGAAGAGAGCAAAAAGTGTTTATCTGCTTTAAATAAACTGGCCGTAATTATTAATGAAGAGATTAAAGATGGTAATGTAAAAATGGCAGAAGCGGAGTCATTATTAATCGAGTCAGGTTTTTTCCTGCAGCGTTTGGAAAATATCAATTCGCTTTGCAAGATGTTAAGCAAAGAGCGCACGGCTAAACAGACACCGATCGCCGCCTGGGCATCACATGAACATAATGATATATACTTAAATGCTTCCCCGATTGAAGTGGGAGGGATTTTAGAATACATGTTTTGGTCACAGGCTGCAGGGGTCATTTTATGCTCCGCAACATTAACCTCTCTGAATAATTTTGACTACTTCAAACGTCAAAGCGGTTTAAAAAGTAACGATGGCACGCAATACTTACGCTTAAAATCCCCTTTTAATTATCCCGCTATCCCATTAATTATCCCGGATATGGACAACGATCCGACACAAGCCAACTTTGACGTTGAGCTGGTTGAGAAAATTGACCATTATCTGCAGGATAAACAAGCTAACCTGGTTTTATTTGCATCCTATTGGCAAATGAATTTGGTAGCTGATAAACTGCAAAAAAAATACGCTAAGTCATTGCTGGTGCAGGGTGATTTATCTCGCAGTAAAATGATTGAAGCGCATAAACAGCGCTGCGATCAAGGTCTGACCAGTATCTTATTTGGCACCGGCAGTTTATCGGAAGGGCTGGATCTGCCTGGCCATTACTTAACCAACTTAATGATCACTAAATTGCCTTTTGCCGTGCCCAACTCCCCCGTTGAAGAAGCCCATTCAGAGTGGATAAAAGCACAAGGCGGCAATCCATTTATGCAGCTTTCTGTGCCTGAAACGAGCAAAAAACTTATTCAAGCTTGCGGGCGATTAATTCGTCAAGAGAAGGATACCGGTCAGATCATTATTCTGGATAAGCGTGTAAAGACAAAGCGTTATGGAAAAGGGTTACTCGATGCATTGCCCCCTTTCGCGATTCAATATGAGAAAAAATAATGACAGAGGTTTTATTTGATCCGAGTAACTGGGCATTAATTATCGGCGTTGGCCTGTTTGCGGGGTTTATTGATGCAGTTGTTGGCGGCGGAGGCATGCTGACTGTGCCCACTTTATTAAGCTTGGGATTGCCTCCACACCTGACACTGGGAACCAACAAACTGTCGGCTTGTTTTGCATCGGGTACTGCGGCTTACACCTATTTTAAAAAGCAGCTTTTCACTCCGAAATTTTGGCTGCAAAGTTTTTATAGCACATTGATTGGGGCATTATTGGGTGCTATTTTTATCAATTTAATCGCCAATCAATGGTTAGAAAAAGCGTTACCACTGATTATTTTAGGCGTGGCGCTGTACAGCTTATTTAATCGGATGGCCGATATTGATAACTGTCAATTACCTGAAAACAATTTATCATTTCGGATCAAACAAAATCTGCAAGGTTTTATTTTAGGCTTTTACGATGGCTCATCCGGCCCGGGAACGGGCGCATTTTGGGTGATCTCCACGATGCGTTTATATCGTTTGAATATTTTACTGGCAAGCGGCGTCGCTAAATCGATGAATTTTACCAGTAATATCGCCTCGCTATTCGTTTTCCTCTATTTTGGTCAAGTGAATTGGTTAATTGGATTAACCATGGGCAGTTGTTTAATGCTCGGTGCCTATATTGGCGCACATTCTGCCATCCATTTTGGTGCAAAATTTATACGCCCTGTTTTCATCTCTATTGTACTGATCATGGCAATTAACTTAGGATACCACGCATGGCTGAGTTGAATAAAAAAGCATCACATGGATACTCTTTACTTTTAAATCAGTTAGAGGAGCAGCTCCGCGATTTAAGTACACGCTGCAAAAAACTGGACAGTGAAATTAAACAGTCGGAAAATCACTGTTTCGTATTTGAAGTTCATCTTTTTCCGAAGCGCTGCTTTAGCCTTAAAGGTTACATTGAACAGATCCAAAAAACCTTTAATTCTCTACAAAAAGCGATCCATAAACAGCTTCCAGAGTTTCTTATTAAACATGAATGTGAACTTTTTACAGGCCAATTCCATCTGTTACTGCAACTTGTACAAGGATTAGAAAAGGGCAAAGCTGAGCTTCTCTATAAGTCCTACTCTTCCCAAAAAGAGCAGATATACCAGCATCTTCAGAAACAATATCGATATGAACATCGGCTCTTAGATATGATTTCTGAGCAGGAAGAGAAATTAACCAAGAGTCCATATGAAGAAAAATCGTATATTAAAGAAAAAATAGAGGCGTTGAAAATACGTTATCAAAAGTGTAATACCTACACCCAAAAATTAGAGTTTAAATTAGAAGATATAAAAGATGAGTAAACAAAAAAATAACCGTTCCAGTTTATCAGATGCGCCCAAAGCGTTACAAATTGCAGTCGATCTAATCCAGTTATTGGAAGAAAACCAAATCGAAACATCTGTCGCTATTGAAGCGCTTGATATTGTGTTAAAAGATTTTAAAACGAAGCAGAAACTATCTGTTTAGAATTTTTGGAAAGTACTTTGCTAATTAAAAAAGTTGGTACACCCTTTAGATAAGCGGAATAAATAACAAGGCAGTGATTAGCAATTACGGCCTTGTTAAGATCACAATAATCACTAACGCTTAGCATTACCCTTAACACTCGCTACTGCTATTGGTTCCTCGTCACGCACAAATTTAATATCAGTAAACCCCATGCGCATAAATTCCGTCTGGCGGAAATTTTTAACAATACCTTGACCTCTGCAGCTCAACTCCAGTTGTTTTTCCATGGCTAAAAAAGATTTTAAATCAACACCTTCTTCGGCAGCAACGGCTTCATACATGTCATGAAATATATTATAGGAAAATTGAATCATATTACGCTTACCTTTGAATAGATAAGTTACTTGCCTTGCCATAAAGAAACCTTATTAGTTGCATTGCTCTTGCTTTTTGATATCAAGAATATTGTTGTCGAACTGAGATATGGCAATTTTGCCATTATTTTACAGAGGGAATATCTCAATATTATTTTTTATCCGTGTAGGTACGTAGCATAATACCCAAATAATCTTTCCGCTTCTATCTTAAACGGGTAGATTTGGAAAATTATATTAAACTGCTTTGATTGGCCTTTGCCTGCGAGATTCTAATTGCGTAAGATTATGCGGGGAAATGGTCTGAAATGCGCTATATATTGCATTTTTCAAAAAATAAAATATATACCCGTTAGCAATCAAAATGGTGATCTTTGCATATTGAATGATTACGGGTATAGACAAGCTGTTCTGACATTTGATCCTAACAGCTCAAATAATTGCATTTCATTGAGCTGTTATTCTCAGGTTTACCTAGACTTTAAATTTATTTAGCTGCTGATCTTGTTTACCCATCTGTTCGCGCATTAATTCGGCATGTTTTACCTGACCTTGCGCTACAACTGCGACATCTTGGCTGATATCTCTAATGTTGGTGGTATTACGATTAATCTCTTCTGAGGTGGCAGATTGCTCCTCTGCCGCAGATGCGATTTGTATATTCATATCATTGATTTCCAAAATCGCAACACGAATTGATTCCAACGTGTCATTTGCCTGACTTGCTTCTTCCGCCGTTGTTATCGCAGCCTCCCGGCTATGCTTGATATTATCTTCCGCAACACGCACGCCAGACTGCAATTGCTCTATCATAGAACGAATTTCACGAGTTGACTCTTGTGTTCTGGATGCTAATGAGCGAACTTCATCAGCAACCACAGCAAACCCGCGACCTGACTCGCCAGCTCTTGCTGCTTCAATAGCCGCATTGAGCGCTAACAGGTTAGTTTGGTCAGCAATACTGGTGATCACAGATAAAATAGATTCAATATTGTTGCTAAATTTAGCCAGTTCGACAACAGACTCAACGGCCACCTCCATATGCTCCGCTAATTCGTTGATTGAGTGCGTTGCGTGAGAGACAACCTGCACACCTTTTGCGGTCTCTTTATCCGCAGTTCCCGCTGCGTGAGCCGCAACCTGTGCATTTTTAGCAACTTCCACAGCACTTGATGCCATCTCATTCATTGCAGTGGCAAGTTGGTCTAGTTCACTTAATTGCTGCTGTAACTGTTGCGACGCGTTATCAGACTCATTGCTAATTTTATGCGTGCTTTGGCCAACATCTGCTGCAAGATCTTTAACATTTATAATAATGGTCTGGAGATTTTCAACGAATATATTAAATTGAGCAGCCAGTCCTCCAAATTCATCTTTAGAAATAACAGGTAAGCGTTTAGTTAAATCACCGTTACCACTATTGATTGCCAATAGCGACTCGGTTAAAAGACCGATAGGTTTTAAAATAGTTTGCATTAAACTACCTAGCACAATGACCCCGATAACAAGACTGATTAAAACACCTATCAGTGAATGCCAACCCATTGCATCCGCATCCGCCATTACAATATCAGCATCAACAACAACACCTATATACCAATCCATGCTTTCAAGGCCTTGCAATGGCGTAAAACTTACCCAGAGTGTTTGCCCATCCACTTCTATTTCCTGTATTTCTTTATCTAAAGCAACCGCATTACCTGCAAACAATTGAGCATAGTTTTTACCGTTATTGTCAGCATCTGGATGGCTAATGATATTACCGCTCTGGGTAAGGAGAAAAGCGTAACCCGCATCATTAAAGGTAAGTGTATTGAGTGCTTCAGAGACTGTCTTTAAACTGAGATCGCCGCCAAAGGCACCTTTCAGTTCGCCTTTATCAGAGAGATTAGCCACTACAGAGATTAATACATCCTTGGTTACAGAATCTTCATAGGGCTCGGTAATCATGGCATGATTTGCACTTCTTGCTACTTTATACCAAGGTCGTTTCCTCGCATCCCAACTTTCTGGCTGCCAAGAGGAATCATTACTGATCGCTTTACCATCTGTATCCAAGCCGCCAAATATAAGTATAAAGTTATCTTTAAGAATTTTTGCATCAAAAGTATTTTGTATTTGCTCACTACTGAAATTGCTCTCTATCACCTGTGCAGCCAGATCGATCACTTCTAATTTACCGCTCAACCAATTGGTTATTTGCTGCGCCAGGGCATTACTCGACTCTTCAATCGCACTACTTGACTGGTGCTGAAGTGTCTCCTTTACCTCTCGATACTGCAGCCAAGAGAGCGAGCTGATAGCGAGCACCAAGACCAGTGATGACGCTAAAACAACTTTAATTGAAACTTTCATATTTTTCTTCCTTAATAAATATTAACTCAATTGAAGAATCAACCGACTCTTTTTTCAGTCTATAGCTCGCATAAAACAATTGCGAGTTTAATTTGAAACGTTTATTTAACGTTTATTTAATGTTTATTTAACACGCAATAGTCATTTAAAAAATCAAAAAAAATAAGATATATTCGCTTACTAGGATATGATTACGTTTAATAAAATTTTTAGTAATTATCTAATATCTGTTGGTATATCCCCTCTTTTTTTAGCGCATCTAAAGCATTCTGTAGCCCTTGTATAAGCAGTTCAGACATCTCTTTATTGCAAGCGTAATAGATTTCCCCTTTTTTTAAGCTGTAGACAATTTCATAGTTATTAAAATCAAAACCCTGTTTTTTCATTGTCCTTATTGCTGCTTGATCGCCATAAGCTAAAAGATCAAATCTGCCCTTATTTAATTTTCTTATTGATTGAGCAATTACATTAACGCCCCCTATCTGATCTAAATTTTCGAAAGCAACACCCGCTTTAAGTAGCAATTGTTCCCCTGCATCATCTCTTACAACGCCAATTTTATATTTCAGAAGATCCTGCTTAGAAGTGATCTGTATATTTTTATCCTTTCTTGCAATAAGTGAAATAGAAATTGCAGATATCGGCCCAACCCACTTAAATAATTTTTCTCTTTCTTCTGTTCTAAGGGTAGAGAATAAGCATGTATTGGCGTTTGCTAATAAAGCATTATATCCGCGAGCCCAAGGTTTGAGATGAATATCTGCTAACGTTTGTTTGGCGTGAAGTTTATTAAGCATCAGAAGTAGAAGATCAATAGAAATTCCCTGCAGTTTTCCATTCTCTTCAAAGTTAAACGGTGGATAATTTTCGGTTATAAAATAAATATCATCGATAGGTTTTGACTGAGTGTAGGCGGGCATCGAAAAACAAAGAAGCACTATTAAATAAGAAATAATATATCTAATATTCACTCCCATTTACCCTCCGACATCTGTGATCATTATGTAAACCTTACAACTTTTTTGCCTTTATGCAAGCAAGCCTGAAAATTAGCCGTGACTTATAGTTATTAATCAGATATATCTACAAATCGATCACTCAACTTTTTGATGATGTGAACTAACCATCCAAAATCCTGCTTAGCAAATGTTTTATATGTTGTCTCCTATAATCAGCATATAAATAGAAATCTGGAGAGCGTCCTGAATGACACAAGAATTTAAGATAGAAGATGCCCAAAAGATGATGTTAAGCCTTGATATTAGAAAATTAGACTTTGCGCAAATCATCGAGAATATTAATAATGATGAGATACTTCGTCAATTTTCTCCCGATGGAATTTGTCAGATTGACCCGCGTAATGGCAACTTAGTCATCTACAACTCATCTCGAGCAAAACGCATTCATACAACAATAGAAACCAGCAACTCATTAAAAACGCCTAAAGCCTGCCCTATCTGCGAGGGTAAAAGCTCTGAAATATTTGATCTGGTAGAGCAAAGTGAAGGTTTCACTTTCATTAATAAAAATATTTACCCTATATTTCACCCTATCGATGAACTACCCAATGAAGAGGCAGATTACTTTTTACATCAAGATCTCGCGCACAAAGGCAGAGCTTCCTATGGTTTCCATCTATTACAATGGACATCATCTATACACCATAAAGATTGGCACAACATGCCATTTGAAGATGCGCTGCTCGCCTTCAAACAACTCGCCCGAGTAGAAGAGATCCTGCTCTGCCAGCCGACTAATTTTATGTCCCGCTCCATCACCCAAATGGATAAACAGGTAGTCAGTGGCTATATTTCAATTATTAAAAACTATGGCGCAGCAGCGGGCGCGTCTTTAACGCATGGTCATCAACAGATTGCTTACAGTAATATTTTACCGCAACGTTTTTTCAATAATCTGAATTTCCGTAAACGTCATAATAAAAGTTTCAGTTTATTTATGCTTGAAGAAAACCCGAGCGAATTATTAGTAAAAGATTATGGCGGCGTTGTATTGATGGTTCCCTACTTTATGAAACGGCCATTGGATATGCTACTTGTGATCAAAGATTCGAGTAAACGTTATTTGCATCAGTTGTCTGTTCTCGAAATGAAACAAGTAACAGCGGCCATCCAAGAAGCTATTCAAGCAATTATTGCCCTAATGGGAAACATGAAGATACAACCCGCTTATAATATGATTGTCAACAATGGCCCCGGATGCGGATTATATTTCGAGTTTTTACCGCAAACTCAAAAAATGGGCGGCTATGAGCAAATTGGACTTTTTGTCTGTCAGGCCAATGCAGCTGATTCAGCAAAACAGCTCCGTGAACAAATTTCCGCACAATCGGTCTGAATATTCATATGTTTGCGAGTTCTGCATTTAATATCAATTTATCAGCCATTAAATGGATAATCTTGCTCTTTTCATAAAGACACCGTTTTTACTCTTCATAAATTAATGATTTATCTTAATAAAAATACTGAATAGGTTATGCTCCCTTGCCGTACAAGCAGGTATATATTCATGGTTATCAGGATCTTATTATCCGAATAAGGGCTGCTAAACAACTTAACCAGAAGACAAAAAAGGAACGAAGATGGATCTATTACAGATTAAAATTATATTAGTAAATATTAACGCTCTTGCCTCCTTTATTAAACAGGTCAAATTAAGCGTTCAACACCCAGAAAACCAAACATCGAACAGGATCACATTATGATTTTTGGTATTGCCCCAAACTCTTTTTATATGATGGCGACAGTAACCTCACTACTCGTTATTGCATCGACTATTCGCTTTTTTCTGCAAATAAGAACACCTGAAAAAAACTATACAGAGTTGAGCCAACGCATCCGTTCTTGGTGGGTGATGATAGCTATAATATTTACAGCTCTGCTAAGTGGGCATACTTTATCTATGATCTTTTTTGCCTTTTTAAGCTTTCTGGCGCTAAAAGAATTTCTTTCTATTGTACCGATGCGGCAAACAGATCGCAGAGTCATTTTCTGGGCGTACCTATCGATCCCGTTGCAATACTACTGGGTGGCAATTGGTTGGTATGGCATGTTTATCATTTTCATTCCTGTTTATGTATTCCTATTTTTACCTATGCGTATGGTGTTGACAGGCGACACCAAAGGCTTTATTCGCTCCGCAGGTATTGTGCATTGGGCCACTATGCTTACTGTTTTTAGTATTAGCCATATTGCCTATCTACTGGTATTACCTGAGAAAAACAGCCAAGCAGGCATAATAGGTCCGGTACTATTTTTGCTGTTTATGACTCAGTTTAACGATGTCTGCCAATACATTTGGGGGAAAATGTTGGGAAAACATAAAATCATCCCCAAAGTCAGCCCAAACAAAACATGGGAAGGTTTTATCGGCGGCTTAATAACCATCACCTTATGCTCAGGCTTTATTGCGCCAATACTCACGCCTTTAAATTTTTATCAAGGGATAATCGCGGGTGTGCTCATTGGGATAAGCGGGTTTATTGGCGATGTAGTAATTTCTTCGGTAAAACGTGATTTACAAATCAAAGACAGTGGCCATTTGATTCCAGGGCACGGAGGTATATTAGATCGTTTGGATAGCTTAACTTATACCGCGCCATTATTTTTCCATTACCTTTATTACATAAGTTATTAATTATGGACAGAATATTAAAAGTATTATTTTTTGGTTTATTTATCAAACCTATTGTATTTATTGTATTAGGGCTCAACCTGAGAGGCCGCGATAAACTGCCTAAAAAAGGCCCTGCGATATTAGTGGCAAACCACAATAGCCATTTAGATACCATTGTATTAATGAGCCTATACCCTTTATCAATGATCCATAAAGTACGGCCCGTTGCAGCGGCAGATTATTTTTTAGGGCAAGGCGGTTTACTTGCATGGTTATCTCTAAAATGTATAGGTATCGTACCTATGGATCGCAGTGGTAAAGCTGGCCGTAATGCATTGTTTTCAGATTGCCATAAAGCACTGGATAATGGGGATATTTTGATATTATTTCCAGAAGGTAGTCGTGGCGAGCCAGAGCAGATGAGCAAACTAAAAAAGGGAATTTTCTTTTTACTTAACGACCGTGAACATATTAAGGTAACACCTGTCATGATGCATGGCCTTGGTCGTTCGTTGCCAAAAGGAGAGGCTCTTTTGGTGCCTTTTAATTGTGATGTAATAATAGGTGATGCTTTAGCGGTTACAAAAAAATCTGAAGAGTTTATGTTATCGATTAATGACTCCCTCAGTGAACTATCTCAACACTGTATAACGCGCCACCACGTAGAAGTATAATGCTAAAATATAAACAATGAAAAGAATTAGAGCAGTGCAGCAAGCTATTTTAGCTCGCCACACTGTTTCTTATTTTCAATAGTTTTGTAAAAAATCTGTATATAAATCAATGTTCACTTGCATATATTTTGATTGTACATAGCGAGGACGAATCTCTTCCAGGCGAGCTTTTATCTCTTTTTCTGTTTTCCCATTAAAAATCATCCACGCCCAAACAACCAATACAGAACGTGACAAACCTAACGCGCAGTGTACATAGATACCATCGGATTTATTACTTTCAATCAACAGCACAGCTTGATGCAATGCTACCGGATTTTGAATGGTTTGATCGAGAAAATTTAAACGATGCTGTATTAAATCAGTTTTATTTAACTGTAATTCCATCGCAAGATTAATTACTTGTTTAATTCCAAGCGTCCTGATTTGAGTATATTCATTAATGCTTGGATGACGACCGATATAAACCCCATCATCCACTTTTGCGAGCAATGGCAATGAGCGTTTATAAAACATCCAAGAAATTTTACTCCCTAAAAAATAGGGACCAAAAAGTAACCATTGTAAATAACTAACTTTACCATCAGCGGTGACTAACAGATTATTTAAACCAAAAGCATAAACAATGCTGACACTAAATACACTCAGAAAAAAATAGATGAACAGCGCACTCACAGTAAAACTTAAGATCATCAAAACAGTACTTAAAGCTAAAAAATAGAGCCCCATTTTCAAGTGTCTTGGTGTCATAAATTTATTTAACAGCTGCTCATTACGCCCTTCTCTAAACAGATAGACCGCTAACATTCCGACTAAAAATCCGCTGGGAATATCTATAAAATGATGCTGAAAAACAAAAAGTGTAGAGAGAACTATCAGCATTAACCAACAACCGAGCGCAATTTTTAACAAGCGGTTAGGCATGTGATCTTTCATACTAAACCAAAAAACGATCGAAAAACTGACATGTAAAGAAGGTAACTGGTTAAAAGGTTTATCCGCCTCCAATAATTTAAATAAAAATGTGAAGCTTTCTATCGCCGGCTTATCAAAAGAGAATTGTAGTGGGAAGAGTACAAATATCAACACTGAGAAGACAACAATAAACAATACACGTAACGCTAACACCCTAATCTCTAAGCGAGTTTGTGCTAATAAAAACGCCACCACAAAAACCAGATCCGATGACATATAGGGCACAATAAACGGGGGAAGAAATGCAATATGTTTTTCCCAGTCAAAAAATATTGACAGGTGCGGGGCATTGATACTGGCAAACTCATTAGCAGCACCATAAAGCAGAAAAAAAACAACGCCCATATAAACCAGCCACACAAAACGCTCCTTTAATGTGGCTTGGCTATCCATTGCAGATTTAAACGTTGTCATTATCAGCCCTTAAACAACGCCGAAGAAACTGTAAATATCCCCCAATCATCAATATGCATATTATCTTTTTCAAAACCATGCTGCGCAAACAGATAATCTAATTCATATTGGCCACGGCGACGCATGATCCATTTACTCTGCTGATGATTGCCAAGTACATTGGCAATTTGTTGTAGCTGCGGATGCCATGGCTGACCAGTGTAGATAAGGAAACCTTGATCTTCAATAAGTGATGCCACCCCTTTAATCGCATTGATAATCAGCGGATTATCTGGAAAAAGTTCAAAGACCCCGGAAATAATTACAATATTCGGCTGAAAATCATTATTTTCATAATTGCCGGGATCAAATGCATCGCTTTGCGTATAGGTAATATTGGTTAAACCACGCTCCAGCGCTAACGCTCGCCCTTGTTCAACATTTTGACTTTGATAATCTCTAACTTGTACAATGACATCGCGGTGCTGGTCGGCTATCTCGATAAGGTAGCGAGCAGGTCCCCCTGCAATATCTAATATTTTGACCTCTTTTCCGGCGTCTTGTAATGCGTTAATTTTTTCTTTTATAGATGCAATACTATTCACTTTACGCTGACGGATCCCCTTCCAGCCGATGCTATTAAGGAATCCTTTATCAATAAACCGACCAACAGCCGTTACACCTTCAGGTTTGTTTTTATAGACATGATCCAAAGTAACACCTGAATCAAAACCGTATTGCAGACCAATTTCCATACCTTTACTCATAAAACCGAGATACTTCATTGAAGTTCGCTGCATAAGGTAATTGATTTGCAGCGCAATAGGTAATGAACCGTAGCTTATTTTGTCACACTCTTGCTGCGTCACTGCAATCACTCTAGCACTGATATCTGTTGCAGTATCAGCAAAGGATTCCGCTGCGAATTGTGCTATTGCATCAATCGCAAACTGCGCATTTTCTTCATAGAGCACGCCATGATAAAAACCATCTAATTCAATCAAGCATTTTAAAGGAGAGGATAAATTTGCATAAAAATCGCCCTGCACTTTTGAATCAACCACATAATCTTTACCCGCCGAAAGTACTAGCGTTGGCACAGTGATCATAGCAGCATCGGCAACAATACGTTCTCCGGTATCAAGTAGTGTAGTTAGTTGCTTGGCTGGAATCTTAGGTGTTATACGCGGATCGTTATCATATTTAACCTGCTCGTTGAGAGCGTGAGTGAGAAATTTAGACTTAACATAGGAAGTAATATTCATGTTTGCTTTAAACTTAAGCGCAAATTTCAATAGCGGTTTGGCAAAAGGCAGATATAACTTAATTTTAAAGGCGGGTGCAACCAATGCCATACCCTTAATTTTAGGCGCATAATCATGCACCCAAGTAGCAGCCACCACACCCGCGACAGAGTTTGCAATCACAAATATATCTTGTTCTGTTTTATCTTCTTTAGCGCAGACAAATGCAACAAAAGCATTTAAATCACGCACCAAATTCATAAACTCAAAGGCAGCTTCAACCTCACTATATCCATGGCCTCGATTATCAAAAGAATAAATCGTATAACCTTTAAATGCCTCATTTTCGGCAACATCATGCAAACGGGCAGAATGCTCATGACCACGGTGCAATAACAGTAAAATTTTCCCATTATCACAATTTTCATCTTTCCACTTTCTAAAAAATAAAGAGTGCCCATCAAAGGTAGTAAAAGTGCCCGTTTGCATTGTCATAACATCATCCTGATTAATTATTTTATATTCAGGACTAATGATACCTTAAGCGGTTGATTTGTTTTGTTTTTTTGCTTATTTTATGCCTTTACTCATGCGTTTATAAAGCGTAACCAATCCTAACAAGGTAGCCGCAATTAAATACAACATTATCCAGGTTGCAGATAACAGTTTAAAAGCTAATAAAATCGCTAATAAGCCCATCGCGAAAGCACGATCACTTTTGCCCATCGGACCATCATATCGGCGATCATTATTAATAGCCTGCGCCACCACACCGGCCATCTCAGTAAATACCCCAATAATAACAAATGCTATCAATAAACCAGGTGAGACAAGGCTTACAAGCGCTAAGGGAAGATATATACCAGCATCCGCTATGACATC
>NZ_JBLIEK010000036.1:0-33170 GCF_047632995.1 Psychromonas sp. | reverse complement strand
TCGGGCTCGCTTTTTGATATCCTGTCAGTTGGAGATCAACGAGTTAACCAAATAACTGACTAAGCATGTAGTACCGAGGATGTAGGTTTTTCGGACGGGGGTTCGACTCCCCCCATCTCCACCACACCTAAAAAAAGGCTGATTTCTTAACAGATTTCAGCCTTTTTTGTATCTGTAATTCGTACTTAAACGCAACTCACTAGGCCATTTTTAGGGTTTTAAAATAGAGAAGGTTATTAGCCATGATGATTTATATCATAATCGCCGTAGTTGCTTTTATTATCTACGCAGTGGTTCAGCAGAATAAATTAAAGAAAAGAGTACAAGATCCTGAACAATGGGAAAGGTTAGTAAAAGAACACCGGCTAACAGCCGATAAGCAAAAAGTAATCTGCCTAAAATATAAGGTTATGCGCCCAATAATTACAGAGATTGATTGCGAATAAAAAAGTGGGGTGATCCCAACGAACAATCACAACTCCCGCGACGAACTCGCTAATGAAGGGGTGATATAAAAAGACGGGCCAGCCATTTATTGTTAATTTTCTTAGTTAATCGGAATCAAACTAACTTCAATGAAGTTCATTTTATTTTAAAGGGGTTTCAACCTCCCGACTTTCAGTTTTTTGTGCACGCTCTTTAACACGCGCACTTCTTTGTGCGTATTAAATAAAAATCGGGGCCCCAAAAAACATTTGGGAATCCCACCTATCCGGGTGTCATAGTGAGTAATGTCCTCAATAGAGGCTATCTTGCATTTTACTTTTTTAGGTAAAACGCAAAAGCTCCCCCCCCCTTTAATTCGCTAGCAAATATCTTCGGCTAGAGGGTAGCTCTCTCAATAAAAACTCGTATATACGAGCGCATATTAGGGAGTTAGGTGTTCCTGAAATACTACAAATAATTTTCAGTAATATAACCTCATTAATTATATAATCATTCAATAGCTGCAATATGAGTGGTTCAATTTCTTAAATATCGCGAATTGTTTTTTAGGAGATAATGAGGTGACAAATGATCAAACATCTTACTTACAGACTTACTGCTACCCTTTTTATGGCTCTATCATTTTTTACGCATATAAGCTCAGCAGAGACTTTTCGGGTAATGCTCCACACAGGGTCTTTTCCTCCTTATTTTTTTGAAGAAGGCGACTCAAGGACGGGAACTATTCGTGATATTTTTACTGCAATTACCCAAGAGACAGGAGACTCGGTTGAATATATTCGAGTCCCCTTTAAACGAGCTCTTCGTCTGTTTGAAACCGGGAAAATTGATATTGAGCCAATGACCAATCCCGTTTGGCGAAAATCTTCATCTGTACAGGGAAATTATAGTATTCCATTTACTGTGTCTGAAGAGGTTATATTATTTCGCCAAGAGCAATATATTGCAGTTCATTCTCCAGAAGATTTGTTAGGTAAAACAGTAGGCGTGATTAAGGGATATTATTACCCCATATATGAACCTTATTTTGCAGACGGGCGTATCAAGGCTAATCGCCTTAACAGTGAAAATAAGCTTATTCAGTTATTACTTGCCGAGCGTTTAGATCAAGCGTTTATCAATAAAGATTTTGCCCAGTATCAAATAAAAACACAGCATTATACTGATCAATTGGTTATCGGAGAATCCACTAGTGTAGTCGAACAGATGATTCGCTTTCATCCGACAAAGAAGAACGCACTTCCTCGATTCAATAAAGCGATTGAAAAACTTTTAAAAGATGGATCCATTAAGCGCATTTATGATCGTTATCGATAGTCTTAATCGAAAGACGGATACGAAAGACGGGACATATCTTTCTTTTAATCTTCTTTAGTAATCAGCGGTTTTTCTACACCATTTTGCGGGCGCTATCGACTTAGCAAAATGGCGATGCTCAACTACCTTTTTTCGTACCAAAAAAGTAATGAAGAAAATATGCAATCAACAACTTATTTTCATAATTTATCCCAGATAGTGATTACCACTAAACAGGGTTAGTTCACTACCATGAAAGCTCATGAAACAGATGCCTTTTTTATAGATCTTACCCGCAAACATCCAAACTCTTGCAGCAATATCTTAGCGATTTTATTAATATATTTTTAATGGCGATATGACTGAACGACGTTTATCACTTTCATTTTGACAAACACTGTTTAGTTTTCCCCTTAATTCTAAGCCCGTAACTGTATTTGTTTTTTACAGCGGACAGCTACCCCCCTTATAAGGATTTATAATGAAGACTTTTCTACGCAAACGGCTGCTGCCTTTAATCTTCGCCACTCTCAGTTATAATTTACTCGGCTGTGGCAGCTCCAATTCAAGCCCTCCTGAAACGGATAATACGGTGCGGTTATCTGAGAGTTATTACAGCGATCTTTATGCATGGAATGAACAAGGAGGTTTGGCGCAAACGCAGTTAGGGCGAGGACTTAACCTTGGCAACTACCTAGAGGCGCCCGTCGAAGGCGAGTGGACTGGCGGTCGTGTACTGGTTGAAGAAGATTTACAAAGAATTGCCGATGCCGGCTTTAAAACCGTGCGTATTCCTGTTCGCTGGTCCGCGCATAGCGAATTAGCAGCGCCTTATACAATTGATTCTACATTTATGGCGCGCGTTAAAGAGGTTGTCGGCTGGGCAAACAATACGCAGCTAAAAGTTATCTTAAATGTGCATCACTATACAGAGATGATGGATGATCCAGAAAATCGTCAAACAGCACACATTCTTCGTCTGCAAGGCATATGGCAACAAATTAGTGAACAATTTCCACTCTCGGAATATCCCCGCTACAATCTTATCTTTGAATTATTGAACGAGCCTAATGGCAGCATAGATTATGATGACTGGAATAACATAATCGCACGATTACTAACGCTTATCTGGGACGATATGGAAGCCCAGCAAAATAATGGCTCAGAGCAGCGCATCGTTATGATTGGCACGGCTAATTGGGGGCACCCGGATGGTTTAACTAAGTTAGTATTACCAAACTCAGTAGATGCAAGCAACACCATTATTACCGTCCACTATTATGAACCTTTTCATTTTACCCACCAAGGTGCTGAATGGGTTGACGGGGCAGCGGATTGGATTGGCACACCTTGGCTAGGAACGGCAAGTGATCAGGCCCCCTTAATCGCCCTCTTTGATAGAGTAACCAGTTGGAATGCGCAACCTAATCGCGGTTTTGAACTGTTTATGGGTGAATTTGGTGTTTATTCACGTAATTCTGCTCCTGCCCAGCAAAAAGCCTGGACCGCTTTTATTGCCCGCGAGGCTGAAAAACGTAATATTAGCTGGGCATATTGGGAATATGCATCCGGTTTTGGCGCATACGATGCAGACACGGGGCAATGGCGACCACAGCTCATTGAAGCACTGATCCCAATACAGTGATTTAAAGCTTTGCAGATAAGCGATAACTGTAAATTGAGCCAAGGTGGTTATTTTCTACCGAAAGACGAGTAAGTCGAAAAGACGAGACACCCATATCTTTTTTATCAAAAAGCTTTGAGTGTCTTCAATTACTGTATTTAAAAAGTTCTACATAGAAGCATCAAGCGGATTATACCAAGCTGTAGATACTTACTATGAGTGGGAGTGAGATTGGGGCTAGATAATGCAGTGTAAATTTTGCCGGATTAGACTATGCATGTGAAATCAATCACAAAGTATGTAGGTATAGATTTACTTTGAAATCAATGCATTACAGTACATAGCCCATGTGACCAGCTAACGTTGTATACTGCGAAAACGTATAACCTATCGTATAAGTGGTTTTAGACGCTTTAGTCATTTTAGCTGCTCCAGTGGCTCTGAATTCACCGAGTATTGTTCTCGCATCATAACTATCAGCAGTACACACAACAAAACCTCCTTTAGTTTTCATAATTGCCCAATCACCAGACAAGTCTGAAGAACACCATTCCGAAAAAAGAGCATAAGGGGTTGGAAGTCTATTCCCAGTTTTATCATATACCATACCTTTAGGCAGACTTGATGATGCAGCGGCTGTAAATGCTGTCGTATCATCTAAGTATTTATCCATATATTCTTTCCAATCTCTCTTTGCCAATTTTTCTCTCCATATTTTATGTTTAGTTATTATTTTGGTCATTATGACCTAATTTATGGCGGTGTACACAAACAGTGTATTGTTCAATTAGACCAGAATAGTGTGGCCGATTTCACTCAGCCACAACAGTTCGGAGTTAGCCCAATCACATTCGTCTATGCGTTAGTCATCTGCTGGTGCATTGCTTTAACTAAAGCAACTAGTGCATCTTTTGATAACTTATCAGCCTTTTCAACGGTATCAGCCAGATTCTTTTTGTTAGCAACAATTGGCGTAAAATCAATTGCCGGCTTAAGTACCGTTTTGATTAATTTCTGAGCCGTTTCTGGATCATTATTCGCAATAATCTCTAGCACTTGTGCTTTCATTGCTGCATTTTTATCGAGCAGTAGCTTAGAAATATGCGTGAAACCGACTATTTCACATTGCTCTAATGTGCCAAATTTAGGCAGCAGACGCCAAGAAATCAGCGTATTAGGCGTCACCTCTTCAATATCCGTTGAACATTCAGCGATAACCTTTGACCATACCCAATCAAGAAAAGCTTCATCACTACAAAGGATTTCTCTTGCTTTGTTGCATGCTTTACCAATCTTATACTTAGCTTCTCGTTTTTCTTCTGCTTTTGGTGCATTAGACTCGATGTAATGTGTTGTATCTAAGTATTGTAAGATAGTTTCTTCTTGTTCTTTTAACGCTGAGCCCATTGAGTATACCTATTTTATAACACCTCATTATTGGGTGCCTTGCCTATATGAGCGCATTGTAGCAGAACAGTTATTCTAGCCACAGGTTTCGAGTGAAATTACTCGAAAGACGGAACATCCAAAGCTTTTTATTTATGCAATTAAAAATCAGGAGATTAAAACACCAACAGATATTACATTGGTAAAATCAGATGAAAAAACACTATTGAAAAAGCTAGCATAATTGGAATAGCAAAGAGCCAAGAAGAGTGTTTTCCATTAATGGAGGATAGGAATGAATTAAATGTTTTATTAAGGATTCCTCAATAATTATCTGGGAAGGTTATGATGCACAAGTAACTTGTCAAAGTAACTCTTAAATTCACCTCATAATCAACAAGTTGCTGGACGCGGACTCGATACAGTTGTCGCGGTGAGCCAGGCTCTCTGCATCGGCTTGTAATAACGTGTAATGGTTTTTTTTCCGCCCTATACCTATCATCAACTCTAATGTGGTTCCGAGAAAATGGTGCCATGGATCAAATATTTAAAGAATCGTTAATCTTACTTGAAACAGCAAGTCATTTCGTTACAAAGAGTAACAACATTAAAACAGAAAAAGTTGCTGGAAATTAATTCAATTTATGGCCACTTAAAAGTGCAAGCAATCGGACACTTTAGTCTTGTCGCAGCCATCATACCCAAACCACTTCAAGATGCAGGAATCAGCAAGACGATAAATGATGGAATTCTAGGCAGAAGGCTGATGATCTAGTTATTCTAAATCAAAGCCTTCTAACACCGAAGATCATCGTTTATCGTCTTGCCCTTCGGGAGTTTCGCCCGAAAGCTAGTGCTGCGTTGCAACACTTGAAAAGGGAATAACCATTCAAGATGTTAAATGCTTGCATTTAACATCTACCGATAGAGGATTAACGCAGTTAATCGCTCGAAAGGTCATCATGTTACGCCTTACTCTAGCATCCGGGCGAAGCTCTGAATCTGCATCTTGAGGTAGCTTGGGTATATACGTTTAAGGATGGATCGGCATGATTGTCATATACGGAATTAAAGAAAACCTTAATCCAATAAAAGCTAAATTATCAGATGTTATTCATCAATCTATGCAAGCGACTTTAGGTATGCCTGAAGATAAACGCATTCATCGTTTTATTCCAATGGATAAATCTGATTTTTATTATCCCGGTGGTCGTTCAGATAACTATACCGTTATTGAAATTAATATGATGGAAGGTCGTCAAATAGAGACCAAAAAAGCATTAATAAAATCAATATTTCAAAATATTGAAAATAGCCTTAATATTTCACCTGTAGATATTGAAATAACAATAAAAGAACAGCCTAAACATTGCTGGGGATTTCGAGGAATAACGGGTGATGAAGTTAAAGATTTAAAATATGAAGTAAACGTATAGCAACACGTTGCACTCGGTACAATTGTCGTTAGTGATGCCAGCATAATTGCAGGTAATCGACCAGCTATGCATAAAGTACTTAGTAAGATCGTATCAAAGTAAGAGTGATGTCCAAATATGTAAAACCAATCTAGGTGAAATACTTGAAGGATTATCAATGGGAGCTGCTTATGCGCTCGATGAAAAGTCATAGAATACATTTCCCCCTTTAGCCAACAAATCAATTAAATCAGACCTAAAAGAGCTTGCTATTGCGGCGTTATCGGTGTGAATGGAGGCTAATGTGGAAATTGAATTCATATCAAAAGAGGCTATAGTCAATCATAAATAATCCGTTTATTTTATTTTTTAGCACGTCTTTGAACCGTTAGCCTTACTTCAAATAGCTACAGAGTTTATTTTGTGGTTATTTGCACAAAAAAGATGGTGAACTTATTGCTTGTGGCTTTGCGCATATATCCAAACGACTTCAAGGAAAAAGTTTGTATACAACAATTATCGAGCGTTTAGATTCAGAACTGCTCTCTAATGGAGTACAAAACTCATTTCTTTTTACTTATGAACCGAAAATTTACCATTCTTCAGGTTATAGTGAACTTGTCGTTCCAATTCATTATTATGATAATGCCAAGGGCAATGGAATACGTTTGTTTATCGTGGTGGTATGTGGGGGACACCAGTGAATAACAACTGAGAATAAAGCTAAACTAAAAAGGAAGCGTACTATGAAAAACAAACTGGTCTTTTGTCTGTTAACAATATTACTAGGCTCTGTCTCCAATGTTTCAGCGAATAAAACAATACTAGCTGGAGGGTGTTTCTGGTGTATGGAGTCAGATTTTGAAAAACTTGAGGGGGTAACCGATGTTGTATCTGGGTTTACAGGTGGGGCATTAAAGAATCCGACCTACAACGGCAACCATCAAGGTCATTATGAAGCAGTCGAAATAACCTATAACCCTGATAAGGTTAGTTACAAAGAGTTGCTCGAACATTATTGGGTTAATATTGACCCCTTTGACCCAGACGGACAGTTTTGTGATAAAGGAACAAGTTATTTAAGTGCTATATTCGTAGCAAACGAAACAGAAAAGAAAATTGCGGAACAATCTAAAAAGGAAGTTATTGAGAAATTCCCCCAAAATAAAGTTGTAACACCCATTTTAAATGCCTCAATTTTTTATCCCATAAAAGGTGAAGAAAGTTACCATCAAAATTATTATAAAAACAACCCAATTCGCTATAAAGCTTATCGCTGGAATTGTGGTCGAGATAAACGTTTAAAAGAAATCTGGGGAGATCAAAGCGTGCATAAAAAATCCAAGGGGGACAAATCAAAATTCAATAAGCCTAGCAGTGTAGAGCTTAAGAAAATATTAACGCCCCTACAGTATAAAGTCACCCAACAAGATGCTACCGAGCCTGCATTTAATAATGATTACTGGGATAATAATAAAGAGGGAATTTATGTAGATATCGTATCCGGTGAGCCTCTTTTTAGTTCGCTTGATAAATTTAAATCGGGTACTGGTTGGCCAAGCTTTACAAAGCCCCTTGAACCGGAAAATATTATTGAAAAAGAAGATATAAGTTGGTTTTCCGTAAGAACTGAAGTTGTAAGTAAACATGCTGAGTCTCATCTGGGCCATCTGTTTGATGATGGGCCGAAACCAACAGGACTGCGTTATTGCCTTAACTCCGCTGCTCTTCGTTTTATTCCCAAGAAAGATTTAGATAAAGAAGGCTACGGTGTGTATATAAAACTTTTTGAAAAATAAAATCGTAAATGATTAATATCAAAAGATAAACAATGCATATGTCGACAAGTGCGCGAGCTTTTCTAAAAGCCAAACATCATGGGTAACTTCGATTTATTACTATTTCACTCGCCTGTTCGGTGTTGAGGTTAGGAGCAGATCCTATCTGTCTGTTCTTCTGACATAAAGAGCAGGAGTTCCTGAATAATTACTTGAGCAAATAATATCGAGATTTTTCCAATGAGGCACGACTACAGCAAGGTGTAAATAACGGAGCATTCATAGCAAGGCTCTAATAGCAGCGTTTTGTGCTAACTGAGTGTATTTTCCTTGCTATGCTGTTTTGTTGTATTGACTACCAGTTCTCTCCTAATAATTCAAAATGTGCTTGCGGATGAACACAGGCGGGGCATAACTTTGGCGCTTCTTTTGCCTCATGAATATAGCCACAATTTCGGCAACGCCAAACAACTTTCCCCTCTCTTTTAAAGACATTTCCTGCTTCAAGATTATCGGCAAGATCTTTGTATTGTTTGCAATGCTGTTTTTCAGCAATGGCAATGGCAGAAAATGCAGCTGCAATTTGCCCAAAACCTTCCTCTTTCGCTACTTTTGCAAAGGCGGGATACATCTCTTCCCATTCGATCTGTTCACCTACCGCAGCCTCCCTTAAATTCTCAAGTGTTGTGCCAATAACGCCGACAGAGATGGTTTCTGTTATTTCCAGTTCGCCACCTTCTAGAAATTTGAAAAATCTTTTTGCATGCTCTTTTTCCTGATTTGCCGTTTCTTCAAACATAGCGGCTATCTGAACTAATCCTTCTTTCTTAGCTGCTCCTGCAAAATAGGTATATTTGTTTCTTGCCCGTGACTCGCCTGCAAACGATATAAGTAAGTTTTTTTCTGTTTGTGTACCTTTGATACTTTTAGACATATTGACCTTCTTTGATTAAATTTTTTAGTCGATGTATTAGACTGCATGGTCATTAATAATGAGATTTCACCTAGTTAATTCAACTTTTTATAACATAAAGATATCTTGATAAACAGGTATAAATGCAATGTTGTGATGCGCGAACGACAAAAAGGTATGCAACAACAAGATATTGAACAAGCGCATAAATTACTAATAGAGCTGGGGTGTTAATATGGCAAATAAAAAATCCTTTTGATTACATGGATACCCAAGATGGCGTTATTGATTTTTTACGAGTGTGTTTATACCCATGATACCTCAAGATGCTTTATCAGGGCTCAGCTCGGAGACCAGAATAAGGCGCAGCATGAGGGCCTTTCGAGCGATTAACTGCGTTAATCCTCTATCGGCAGATGTAAATGCAAGCATTTAGCATCTTGAAGTAACATGGGTATAGAGGGTTATGAGCCAAATATTTTTGTTTCAGAATTGGCCATTTAGTTAAAAGTCATGGTGTTGCTGATCGGGCTGAAGTTACAGGGCTGAGTCGTGAAAGTTTATATAAAACTAAAGAGCCGGCCCTCATCACTTCAAATAGCAGCCTTTTATTTAAAGGATATTTTTAGGTACTACAATCCTTGATTTCACTCTTAATTGCTTAATCTTACTAACCTCGCCATCAGGATTCCAATCTAGGGTGGTTTCCCATGCGTTTTCCGGATTCATTTCAGTCAGCATACCTTGTTTAACACTTTTTGCTATTTCTGCAGAAGGGATAATCGTAACGCTTTCAGTATTTAAATTTGCACTTCTCGGATCTAAATTAAAAGTTCCTATAACGGTAGTGTAATCATCAATTACCATTGATTTTGCATGTAGTCCAAAGACGGGAATATGATCCAGTTTTTCCTGTAACTCACTGGACATTACCTTTATTCTAACTTGTGCATCAGGCTTAAATTCATAAATTCTGACTCCCGTTTTAAGTAATGCATCGCGATCTCTTTGATAACCACTGAACGCTTCAAGGTTATCGTTGGAGGCTAAACTATTGGTTAATATTTTAACTTCAACCCCTTTATCAACAAGCTTCTTAAAGATATTTTTACCTAGATCAGTGGTGATTAAATAAGGTGTTTGAATAATAACGGACTTTTTAGCTTTTTGGACTAAAGAGATTAACCGCTCCGTTGATATGCCACTACCGCCTAAAAATTCATTTTTATTGTTTTTGCCTGGTGCATCTGAAATATATTCAATATCATCCAACCAATGCAGTTTTTTAGTTTCTTGTATGTAATTAAATGCTTCCGGTAGTTTCTCTATTTTCTCTCGAATCTGCGGCAAGAAATTTTCAGGGTTACATGCGTATTGATGCAGTGCTGCAAATGTTGGACTGCTGATTGGGCTACCTTTTGTTTTAACCAGCTTGTTGACTGGCACACTTAGTTCATCATCCCAAAATTGGTTAAAAGATTTTTGAATTTCAGAAGTAACACCACCAATTAAAAGAACATCCCTATCTCTAAAGTTATACTCATGATCATAGCCAAAATACTCATCAGCGACATTTCGGCCTCCAGTGATGGCGACTTTTCCATCGACTGTGAAAGTCTTATTGTGCATCCGTTGATTCAAACCGTGAAAATCAGTCGTTATATTCACTATCTTTTCAATTATATTTTTACCGATATTTGCCATCGGGTTATAGATTTTAATCGCAATATTTTTATGTGCATTCAGCATTAATAATTCATCACCTGTAGCATCAACCATAATATCATCGACTAATATTCTCACTTTAACACCATGCTCAGCAGCTCTCACAAGATAATCAATGGCGATTAAACCAATATTGTCGGCAGAAAAAATAAAGTACTGTACATCAATAGTCTGTTCAGCATGAGAGCTAAGCCATGCTCTCGAGAACATAGCTTCAGCACCTTGCTCTAATACATATACCCCCGTTTTACTTTCCATTTTTTTGGAAACACCGGATAATTGCTCTGATAAGGTTGTTTTTACTTCCGCCTGAATAGTCCCACAAAAATCTTGCGATGATTCGGGTAAACGCGGCTCTGTAGAGTTACAGGCGAAAAGTGTAAGTAGAAAGAAAAAGCTAGCAATTATTTTTAAGTTTATTACTGATTTATAACGAATTAAATTATCCATATTCATTTACTGAGTAGTTAATTTTAAAAAAACACTCACATTTCCTATTTTTGAGTAACACTTGGCGGCTTAAATACAACTCACAGAGTAGCATGTCGGAGATATTCTCCTGTAATGGAGAGTGAATTCTAATTCACATATCGTAAAGTAAAAATTTAAAAAAGATGATTAATTTCAAAATCCCATCTTTTACCTATCGCGTAATTTTCTTTATATATATTCAGTGCAAGCAAAATAAGTGCTATAAGTCCCGGTCTAACCCAAATAAGCAGGACAAACCTTTTAAAATTAATCCAATTCATTCTTAATGACAAGCTCAAGCAATCACCTTAAATGATCGAACATTGCACGGTGAAGAGATAAAAAAGTGAATTTGTTGTAGTTAAGTTAAATAATGTGTGATTCTAACAGAAGCAAATTGGTAAACTGATAAATGACTGAATTTTATTATCAATAAGCTGCTAATCTGCAAATAAAGCCTTATGCTTATAACAAGCCTTGTGATTACACGCTATCGGTTACCGATTTAAAATATGGGAGATGCAGATGTCAAAATTGAGACCTCTTTTACTTATAACTTTTGTTTTACTGGGAACTTTTAATTACTCATACGCAGAAGTAGTTACCATGAAAGTGTCTGCGTCTGCTTATAACTCTACCGTTAAGCAAACGAATTCGGATCCTTTTATCGGGGCCTGGGGTGATAGGTTGGTGCCAGGAGTTAAGTCTATTGCCGTTTCAAGAGATCTGCTTAAGAAGGGGCTGTCCCATAATTCTGTGGTTAAAATTAAAGGCTTTGACGGTAAATATGTTGTTAAAGATAAAATGAATAAACGTTGGAAAAATAAGATTGATATTTACATGGGACTTGATAAAAAAGCGGCCAAAAATTGGGGGGTACGTAAAGTAACAATTACCTTCAACAAAAAAGTTCCTAAGAAATGACACCGGCTTTCGTGGGCTGTTTACTGTTCTGATTTTTACATTTTTTAGAGACCATAAATTTATCCATGAGGCCTCTCTAGCCGTGCCCCAAACAACTATTTACAGATAGTTATCAAGTAGATAAATGCCTTGTTGTTGTACCTCAACAGAGGTAGTCTAGCCCTCCAAGTACCTTGCTACTCAGTGATTTCATCCACGTAGCTTACGTTCTATCTCAACAAGGAAAAATCATGCGCTTTATATCAAGCTTATTTGCACTATTTATTGCTTTATCGGCAACACTAGCAACAGCACAAGCAGCCGAAAACAATTCATTTTCAGGCCTTTCTGGCTCACTTAATATCGCGGGCGGTACCGCTCATATTCCGGTAATGAAAAAAGCAGCGAAACATATCATGCAAAGCAATGCCGATATCCGCATCACTATTGCCGGAGGTGGCTCAGGTGTCGGAGCCCAAAAGGTAGCTAAAGGGTTGGTTGATATTGGTAATACCGGACGTGCGCTTAAGCCAAGCGAAGCCAGTCAAGGCTTAGTAACTTTTCCTTTTGCAATTGATGGTGTTGCGGTGATCCTTAATCCTGAAAATCCAGTATCTGCATTAACAAAACAACAAGTGGCGGACATCTATTCCGGTAAAATTAGCAATTGGCAAACTCTCGGCGGAGAAGATCGTTCCATCAACCTTTTCTCTCGTGATGAAGCCAGCGGCACCCGTGCCGTGTTTATGAAAAAAATGGTCAATGATAGCCGTATTATTAATAGCGCGAATGTGGTTGCTTCCAATGGTGCAATGAAAACAGCGATAGCGCATGATCCGGGTGCAATTGGCTATAGCAGCATTGGTTATATCGACGCTTCGGTAAAAGCTCCGAGTCTGGATGGCGTGAAGCCAAGCAATGAGGCCTGTGCATCAGGAGAATATCCTGTCGTACGCAAACTTTTCATGAATACCAAAGGTCAGCCAAAAGGCTTAACACTGCAATTTATCAATTTTATCTACACTGCTCAAGGTGCTAAATATATTCAGGAATCGGGTTATATTCCGCTTGCAGCCCAATAAAAAATGGGACGATTGATCAACTCAGAACAGATACTGTTAGCGTTAACTAGCAGCGTATTTGTTCTGATCTTGTTACTGTTTGGCTTTCTCTTTTGGTTTTCTATTCCGGTCTTTGTTAGCTCCCCTGTCGCGCTTTTTAGCCTGGAATGGCAACCCGAAGCAGGCTTATACGGCATTATGCCGATGGTGGCAGGCTCAATATCACTGGGTCTGACTGCGCTGCTACTCGCTTTTCCTGTCGCTGTAGGTATTTGTGGATTTTGTCTTATCGAGCGTTATCACGGGTTAGCTGTATGGGTCAGACGTTTGATCCGCCTAATGGCGGGGATCCCAACGGTAGTGTATGGCCTGACAGCGATCTTTGTACTGGTTCCCTTGCTGCGTGAGATATTTCGTTCAGGCTCCGGATTTTGCTTGCTCGCAGCCGTTATTATGATTGTTCTGCTTATATTGCCCGTTATGGTGACTATGCTTGATAACCATTGTCAGCCGCTCGCCCAGCAAATTCGTTTCGCGAGTTATGCTATGGGATTTAGCGATATTCAAATCGTCTATCACTTGGTTTTACCTCATTGTAGACAAGGGATGTTAGCTGCAGCTTTGCTTGGCTTTAATCGCGCCATTGGCGATACCCTATTACCGCTTATGTTGGCAGGTAACGCGCCGCAGCTAACAGGTAATCCTCTGGATTCAATCCGCGTTCTCACCGCTCATATTGGGCTGGTTATTTCGACCGAAAGTGGTAGCGCGGCCTATAATTCACTGTTTGCTGCTGGCTTACTGTTACTCCTGATAAGCGTTAGCGTTACCTTGCTTATTAAATATATGGAACGTCATTCTCACACTGTATCGACAAATTCACTTGTAAAGCAGGTAAAACAGGAATGAAAAGTAAACTTTTTCATCTTTGGTGTTTAATCGCAACGGGCGGATTATTCGCCATAGTCACCTTCATCATTGGCTTTATTCTTTATCGCGGCGTTCCGACGCTCAGCTTAAGCCTGTTTTTTGGTGATACCCCTGCGTACTTAGGGATATTTGGCTTGTCTCCTATTTGGGACGGGATCTGGCCTGCCTGCCTTGGTACCCTAAGCGTGGTATTAGGCGCACTAATTATTGCCCTGCTACCAGGCATTGCGACCGGGATCTGGCTAGCTATCAATAAGCGTTCACCGTTTCATACACTGCTCAGTTTAAGTATTGATATATTAGCTGGGATCCCTTCTGTACTAATGGGCTTATTTGGTTTCACCTTGATTTTATTAATGCGCCAGACATTGTTTCCCTCAGCAAATAATAGTTTACTGCTCTCTGCGCTGTGCCTTGCGATGCTGATCATCCCCTATTTAGCTGCTGCGACTCGCTCTGCACTACAAGCACTCCCCTCCTCATTAACCATCTGTGCATTAGAATTGGGCATGAGCCAATGGCAAACCTTATGGCATGTATTACTCCCTGAAGCCGGCAAAGGGATAAAAGCAGGCGTTATGCTGGCGACAGGACGCGCCGCTGAAGATACAGCGGTTATTATGTTAACCGGTGCGGTGGCAAGTGTTGGCTTACCGGGTGGAATTTTTGAGCGTTACGAAGCATTACCATTTACGATCTTTTATTACAGCGCCCAGTACCAAAGCGATATCGAATTGCAGATGGCATTTGGCGCGGCCCTTACTCTGCTGTGTATTACAGCCACACTCTTTGCCATGGTCGATAAAGTTCAGCGACCTCGTCTTAACAATACTCAGATCAAGAGCACACTATGACCGACAACGTTACTCCTACAGTTATTGCTAAAATAAAAAATTTAAGCGTCTCATTTGGCCAGCACGTAATATTAAATGATATCAACCTTGAGCTGTATAAAAATCGAGTGCATCTATTAAACGGTCCATCAGGCTCAGGAAAAACCACCTTGTTACGGGCTATAAATCGCCTTAATGATTGTTTCCCGCAGTGTCAAACAAAAGGAGAGATAGAGCTGTTTGTTAATGGGGAAGAGCAGCAGATTAATGCGCTCAAACCGCAACAGCTTCCTGCTTTACGCAAACGTATTGGCATGGTGTTTCAATATCCACAACTACTGCCGGGTTCGATTCAGGACAATCTGTTATTGCCTTTAAAAGTGCTTACTGATTTAACCACAGAAGCGGCGCAGCAAAGGTTACGTCATGTCACTCAGCAAACGGGGTTGTGGGATGAAATTAAAGAACGTCTGGATAAACCCGCCGCATCACTTTCCGGCGGTCAGCAACAGCGACTTTGTTTAGCGCGCGCATTAGCATTAGAGCCTGAAATATTGCTGCTCGATGAGCCAACCGCCTCACTAGATAAGATAGCTGCAACGAAAATTGAAGATTGCATAACTCAATTAGCAAAAGACTACACCATTATTATGGTTTCCCATTCAAAGGAGCAAGCTGAAAAGTTAGCTGATTATATTATTCAAATCAGCCAAGGCCGTATTAGTTCCAAAGTAGACGTTATGTGTGCTGCAATATCAGAGGAAATAAAGTAAAAGGCAGGATATCCATTTGTTGATCCCGCAGAGGTCGATAATTATAAATTGCCTGTATCCCACTACTTGCCCTGTAATCAACGGTTCAGATGGGATTTTCGTTCTAAATAGCGGCTATTAGGTAGATTTTAGCAAACGCCTCTTAGCGTTTAATCGTTACTTTATATAAATAAGCACAATCATCAAACATTTTAGTTATCTCATAACAGCGTTCTATGCACCGTAATTCGAATATTTTATCTTGCGCTAATTTATACGCTTGCTGAAACGTGCGGTTAGTAATTGTTACCTGAGTGTTTACTTGCTTGCCATCTACGCCAATTTGAATTGCAAATATTTCAACAGTTTTGTCACCCCGTTTCTTAAACGTCCTTCTTAGGCCAACAACCGCACCATCACCATAAAATATTTTATTAATATCTAAATCAAGCCTACGATTTCTGATTGCTCTTTTTCGATCTAATTCGGCTTGTCTTTTTTCAGCGGCTATCTTTGCTTTGCCTAGACCGCCAAATTTAGAGGCAGAAAAGTACTCTTGCACGCCAAAAATTTTATCTTGCACTCGATAACGCACTGGATTTTTAGCTGTTGGATGTCCCATGATGGTCATAATTTATCCTCGTATAATCACGCTTAATATACCTACAGGTTGAGGAAGCTCGCTCATACGTTTAGTTATTTTCAATATATAACGGCATAAATGCCTTGCTGCTTCTGCATCTACCCATGACTCACCGTTAATACCTGTTTATCTACTAGCGCACCTTTATAAGCAATGGTCAGCAGATAACGGGCTTGAGATGAATCGTAGTTTAACGCCTTAATAATAGCATTCATCCTTGCAGATGGAGTCAGTTGCTTGTTTTCTTTATCTAAAATATTTAACACCCCTTTCTGAACAGATTGGCAGTTGGAGTTTGAGCATAAAAGTCAGTCACATGCGAACTAAGGAGTGAAAAATAAGCGTCTCTTTTTCTGAGTTTCCATTACCAAAACCCTTGCCTCAATTTAAGGCAGGGTCATAAATTCGCTAAACTCATTTTTATTATGCCCAAAAATCTGTGTGACGTTATCGTTACAGGCATAACCCAACAGAGCAATATGATGGAAATTAGTAGATTGTTTAGGATCTTGTACTTTTTGATTTATTAGTTAATTTTTCTACCACTAAACAAGCCGCCGCTAAATCTGAAAGCGCAGTACCGACGGTTTTAAAGACAGTGATCTCTTCTTCTGTTTGACGGCCATTATGTTGACCTCTAGCAAGTTCGGTCAATTCAGCTTTGACATCATCTTTGCTAAACAGACCTTCCTCGATAGGAATTAATAACTCTCCCGCTTCATTTAAGACATTTAAACGGCTATCAACAAAAACACTGGCTTGGGTGATTAAATCAGTATCGCATTCGCGACGCTTTGGTGAATGATTGCCAACAAAATCACAGTGCGTTCCAGGTTTTACCCATTCACCTAAAATTAATGGCTCGCCAGCACCCGTAGCACAGCTAATAATATCAGCTTGGCGTGTTGCACTTTCAATATCTGTAACGGCTACAACGGTTATCTCTGGTCGCTGCTTACGTACCTGTTCTGCCACTTTTTCAGCTTTTTCTAAACTGCGTCCGCAAATATCGATATGAGTAATGGGTCGTACGGTCGCATGAGCCAATGCCATGTATGAGGCTAAATTACCCGTACCACAAACTAATAAACGACTGGCGTTTTTACGTGATAGATATTGACTGCCTAGAGCAGAGACTGCGGCAGTTCGCCAATAAGTTACACTGGAGCCGTCAACTAAGGCTAAGGGCTCCCCCGTTTCGCGTTTAAACATTAAAATCTTGGAATATAAGCTATCAAGGCCTTTAGGGGCATTTTTAGGAAAATAGGTAAAGGCTTTAACGCCAATCGCTTTGCTGTTCCAGGCCGGTAATACGGCGAATCCCTCGCCATGGTCGCTGCCTTCTTGCAAACTAAATACATTACGTTGTGGCATACCGTGAGTGCCTGCAAATGTTTGTTCTATTGCAGGGATCAATTCTTCAAAATTCATTGTCTGGTGAACTTCAGACGCTTCAATTACATGCATTGTATTGGCTCCTATAATGATGATTTTACTGGAAAAGGCAGGAGATCCATTTGTTGAAACATTAAAAATCAACTTGTTGGATAAAAATGCACGGGTGTCCGGCCGGTTAACTTAACGTTGAATGAATTGCCGCATAATATGCGAGATAACTCGCCTGTTAGTTATACAGCGCCACTCCAATAATCAACGTTTATAGCTTTTAAATTTGGTAGTTTGCTTTATTGCCTATATCAAAGTGCAATGGCATACGCCATTTAGCCTGTGCTAGAAACACAAAGATTAGGCTGACAATAAATAGCAGTACAATAATAATCATCGACTGCTTGAATGCAATCATAAACACCGATAAACACAATAAAGCAGGTGTAATTTTCAATCCGGCAACTTTAAAGCAAAATGATTCCTTTAGTGCAATTCCTGAAAAAGTAAAAAACATGAAACCTTGCGCTATCCATAAATAATGACTGTCATTTAGCAGAATCGACAATAGTAAGCCAATCCAACCTGACAAGGAGATGATTGCGCGAATTTTTTTATCATACACATGTAAATTTGCCGAGCTCAGTGCCGTTGCGCTGGCGAGTAAAATAAGTGGTGTTTGTGTAGAAATAGTAATGAGGTTGAAGCCACTTAATTCATTGGCCAATAAGAGAACATAACTTAGTAATGCAATAGGAAATAAACTGATACCCGTTCGGTACATACAGACACTAAGCCGATCGAAGGTATCTAGTACTTCTACATGTTCTGGATTTGCCATTTTATTTCTCCCCTATAATAAAAAGATAACAAATATGCGCGCTGATACGCATAAATGCAGCAGTTTGAGCCTTGTTCAGTATTCATCCTTCAAGACTCATAACACGTTACTGTTTATTATAAGAAACAATGTGATAGATACCATTGCAGTTAGCAATCATATCGCGGATAAATTCAGTCATCGCTTCTGGTGCATAATTTGCTTTTCTAACATCCTCAACCTCTCTCTGAAATGCAAGTGTTAGCGACTTTTCAGGTGAGCGATACAAGGAAAGTCCGCCAAACACATTCCAATGTCGTGACTTATCTGATCCATCTTCCATATTTCCCGGCAATAAAAAATTTTCTAGCGCGACTGAATTTGGACGAATTTCATCAGGAAGAGCTTTAACCCAAAAGAAAGGAATGCGAATAGTTTCATCGAGGAGGCCTACGGCCAGTTTTTTATCATTATCCGAAATAGCCATAGCCTGACTAAACAACAGCATCATTGGAAGGTTATGATTCTGAAGACTCATATCTTGATGTTTCGGCGAGGTGTTCGATACAGCCCTAAGATAGCGGCGATCTGTTTGCGCGAATAGGACTAAACTGTGAAAGTCGTTATCAATATTTTTACTCTTGTAATACTGCCATTCTGCACGATCTATATAATTTCGTAGATCGGTTAAATTGCGTGCAGGTTCAAGCGCATGTAAAGGCGTGTCAAACCCCACCCTATTTTTTTTAATGGCATCCAAATCCTGAAATATCGATTCCCAAGAGAGATCCCCAACTTGAAAAGCCGAATATCGAGGGGAACTCAAAACCTGACGAAGGTCATTCGTTAAGAAACGTAGATTTTTTATAAACTCGGTCTGATTGTGAGTCGTCAGGGTTTCGCCCGCCTCTGATAAAAGTATTAAATGTAAAAGCAGATCATAATAATTTTTCTTCTCGAACAGATCCGCAATGATAACCAGCTGGTTACGCACAAAATCAGATTCGTCACGACTCAATTGTGAATGCCTTTTTTCATAGATAAAGCTAAAACGTAATGCCTCATCATATATTTCATGAGCAAGTTGAGTGAGATAATAACTATTAAAAGTAGCTAATCTGATCTCACTCAAAAATCCAACCGGGCCATCATTCAAAATGTTATGTTTTAATCCATATAGGGGTCTTTGAACATACTGTGTCACCGCGGCATAACGATAAAATTCTCTCGCTTTAGGAGCCGGATTTATTTCATCTTGTAGCAGGTACGGATTAGAAACAGAGTATAATTTACTCAGAACAGCAATGTCCTCCGCATCAATAAATTGATTACTATTGACGTCCACTTTCATTAAAATATTATCCGCAAAATCCCAAGGTACAGCGATAATTAGATCCAGTACTTTCTGATCATTAGCGTCCCATACACCATCGTCATTTAGATCCCCAAGCATTATAAGAGTCGACGTTTCCGTTACTCTCTCCATAGGTACCACATATCTGGATTTCACATAGATGAATATCACAATCATTAGACAGAGTATTGCCATTGCGTAGATATACTTGCTGACTGACAACTGAAAGACTCTTACATTTCCGGCCTTCTTCTTTTTTACGTTAAACATATTTAAATCCATTTATTTTAATAAGAAATACTCTACGCCGCAAACACTACTGCGTAGGTTGGCTCTGTTTTGGTCTTTAACAAAACCCGCGACAGCCGCAATGCGTCCTGTAATTTGAGTTATTAGCTGAGATTTAACTATCCCACTTGATAAAATGTTTCCCTTATAGAGAGTTGTTGTATGAAATAGATAAATAAAGTAACAACGAGCAGATGATAAAATCACATAAAGTTATCTAGTAGCGAGGCTATGGTTTTAGTTGTTTTATTGTTGCTATCAAGTAGAGGATTCACTTCAACAACCTCTAATGCTTTTATTTTTTTAGAGCGTAATAAAGTATCAAAAAGAGAGTTCACACAATCCAGTGATAAACCATTATCAGCAGGCATTCCAGTTCCCGGAACTAAAGAAGAATCAAGTGAGTCGATATCAAATGAAATATAAATAAAATCACACAACGACAGATAATCTAATGTTTGTTGAGCGATGTTCGCGCCACCAGCAAGCTTAACGTCTTCAACGCTATAATATTTAATATTATGCTGGTCAATAATATCCCATTCGATTTTATCTAAATCTCGAATACCAATATAAACAAAATCATCAGGGTGAATCGCTTTATTACATATTGATTTAGTACTTTCCCAAAGAGAGTATGTGATATTGTTTAACTTATTTATTGCAATTTCTTTGTGATCAAATCCCATTGCAGCAGCGACCGGCATACCATGCATGTTACCGCTATCACTCGTATATGGAGAGTTAATATCAGCATGTGCATCAATCCAGATAGCACCTATTCGTTTATTCGGATAGGCATTCTTTACACCCGCTAAAGTTCCACAAGCAGTACTGTGATCGCCAGAGAATACAATTAATTTTTCGTCCCCGTTTTCTTGAAGAAAATCAGAAACCTCTTTCGATAAAGACTCAATGCATTGATTAATCTCATCTAAATAATGAGCTTGAGGCGTGCTACTTTTTCTTAAAATACAATTAGGTGTTTTGATAATATTTAGCAATTTCGGTTTGTTTTTTAATTGCAATACAACGGCTGCCCCTCCCTGAGAAGCCCCTTGTTTAAATCCGCCTAAATCACACTCAACGATAAGCAATTTATTAAAAGCCATAGAAACCAACATAATGTTATGAGAAGGTATTTTTTATCGAGAAAATATTCACTACTCGAAACCAGTAAGCTAACGCCTGATTAATTCTGTGTACCCACAAAAAAACACCATTAATTATTTGCAAGATTACGCTTTTACATTTGCTTTATCAATAAGTTAGATCTTATTAATAAAAAAGCATTATGCATAAAGAGAGAATAGTTCCGTATTTCTGAGAGAGGCACAGAAATTGTTGCGGGGCTGTACATTTGTGTCTAATGAAACTTTTTTGAGCATAAAAACGCTTAACTATCCTAAATTATTTCCAGATTATTAAATGCTTTTTTAACCGTGTTCTATTTACCCCCTGCCAGCTGCATCATATTTTATTGACGGCAGAAAGTTTATCTTGGTGCGTTGAAAATCAGTGCAGAAGTGATAAAAAAAAGGCCTCTAAGCTATTAAATAATAACTTAAAAGGCCTCTTATAAAGAACTGCTCTTAACTCAATTTATGCTGTTTTAGCCGCCATCTTACTACCTAAAATACCACCAGCAACTAAGAACACCAGAAAGATCCAGCCCGATAACGAAAGGTTAGCAATCGGTGTATAAAGTGCGCCGACATTACAACCGTTTGCAAAACGCGTACCAAAGCCCATAAATAAACCACCCATTGCAAATAGAGCGAACTGTTTTGCTGAATAGTTAGATTTAAACGACAGTTGTCCGGCCAGTAATACACAAATCAGCGTACCGGCAACAATACCAAAGTTCTGTACTGAAATTGGGTGCTCAAAGAATGGTGTAGCAAACATGCCGACCGGGCGATCGGCAAACGCGGCCACACTATCCACAGACACACCAAAAGTCATCATGATTTGTCCAAACCAGATACCAAACGGCGTAGATGCACCCCAGCCGGTGTGCGTTGCTGCAAGCATTAAGGTGAAGATAAGAATGATCATTAACGCCCCCATTTTCATTGACCATGGCGTAACAAAAAGTGCTTTATATGTTTCTGTGCTCAGTAATTTAAACGGTTTTTTGCTATCAACTTCTGCCGCTTTTGTTTTTACTGCCTGTTGTTGTTCAATCTCTGTATCAACACCGTAGAATGTCCCGGCTTGACGGCGTTTGCTTTCATACTTTTTAGACAGATAAATACCCATAGCGCCAAACAGAGCGGTGAGTGCTATCGCCCCAATGTAACTGACTAAACCACTGCCGAACAGATCCGGCATAAATACACCTTTATCTGCGTAGCTGCTGGTTGAAACTAAGGTATCAGTAACCCAAGGCAAACTGCTTTGCAGCGGGAAGCCTAAATATACGCCCATACCGAAGAAAATTAACGTCACACCTGCGCGCGGCAGATCTGTCGCCAGATCTGTCATTACACCCGATGCACAACATGATGAAAAGGTCATACCAAAACCGAACATCAAACCACCTAAAATCAAACCAAAATTAATGGGATTGATCCATAAGTTATAAGCGGCAAGATCGCTGTTTAGTAGAAAACCAGCATTAATCACAGCGGTAAGCACGAACATAAACATCAGTGCTTGCATTAATTTAGTTGAACCGCCGCTATAAGCTCTATTCACACTACCGGCAAAACCTAAAAAGCTACGCGTTAAAACGTAACCCAAGCCAAGTCCAAATAGAAGACGCAAGAATAGCATATCCGTTTTTAGCATTAGTCCGCCAAGCAGCAGCGCACTCAGGGCCAATAAAGCACCCGTCATGTTTTGTGTTTTGTTCATGTTAATTATCCTAATAGAATTGTTGTAAAGTTTTACATTGACGACTTTCAACAGAGAAAGTCATCAATAGTGGCGCAAATGTAATGCGTATTAATCGAAGTTATAATCTGTCACTACAGGTGTTCGATCGAGTGTCTTATCATTGAAATATTCGAAGAAACATAACCCCATAAAACCACCAGAAATATTGTAAACATCTTTAAAACCTAAATTTTGCAATGCTAATACGGCATTGTAACTACGCTGTCCACTACGACAATGCAGGTAAAGAGGCTTATCTTTAGGCAGTTCATCAGTACGCTGACGGAGCTCGCTCAGAGGAATATTAACAGCACTATTGATATGGCTTAATTCAAACTCACCTTGTTCACGGACATCAAGAATATAAGCGCCCTGCTCAATAAGCGGACGAACATCTGCTACATGCACTTGTTTGAAGTCGCAGTTCATCAGGTTAGTCGCAACATAACCTGCAAAGTTAACGATATCTTTTGCTGTACCGAAAGGAGGAGCATAACAAAGTTCAAGATCTTTAAGATCGTAAATTGTACCGCCAAACTTGATAACAGTGGCAATCACGTCAATTCGTTTATCAATATTACCTTTACCGATAGCCTGCGCACCTAAAATACGCCCTGTCGGCACTTCGAAAATCAGTTTAAAGTGAGCAACAGCGCCAAAAGGCATTAAGCCAACTTTATCATTAGGAATAATTTTAACAGTTTCGTAAGAAAGGCTTAGACCGAGCGCTTCAATCATACCTTCGTTCAAACCAGTAGATGCCGCATTATAATCAAACACTTTAATCACTGACGAACCGATATAACCACGGTTATCAATCACCATGCCGTTAATATGATCAGCAACACCACGCGCTTGTTTTTGTGCGGGACCGGCAAGAGGAAGCTGGAAATAATCGTTGTAAAGGTAACTATAAACTTCAATTACATCACCGACTGCATAGATATCAGGATCATTGGTTTGGTAGTTTTGATTAACTTTCATTGCACCCGTTTTACCTAAATCAAGGCCAGCCTGAATAGCCAGATCCGTTTCAGGTTTAACGCCAATAGCCATCACAACGACGTCCGCTTCAACCACTTTCCCGGATCCAAGCAGGATCTTGTTTTCTTCGAATTTTTCAACTTTGTCGTTAACGATCAGATTAACACCATGGTCATACAATTCTTTATGGAGAATCTGCACCATAGTGTAATCATAGGGTTTCATGATTTGCGGCATTGCTTCAATCAAGGTGACGTTATAACCCGCTTCTTTTAAATTTTCAGTAGCTTCAACACCGATAAAACCACCGCCAATCACAGAGATGTTTTTCGCTGCACTGCTTTTGATAAACTTATTAAGGCGATCAATATCAACTACATTACGAATTGAAAATGTATTTACGTTTTCGATACCAGGGATAGGCGGGGCAATCGGTTTAGCCCCAGGAGAAAGTACCAGTTTATCGTAAGATTCCCTGTACTCTTCACCATTTTCAATCTTTCTAATTAAAATCGTTTTAGCAGCACGATCAATTGATATAACTTCATTGCCCACGCGCGCCTCAATATTATACTGAGTCGCAAATTTTTCAGGACACATCAGCACAAGATCTTCAGCTTTAGGTACAATGCCGCTCAGATGATAAGGAAGACAGCAGTTGGAAAATGAAACGTGCGGTCCTTTTTCAAACATAATGATCTGATCTGTTTCACTATGACGACGAAGACGCGCAGCTACAGATGCGCCACCAGCAACACCGCCGACAACTAATATTTTTTTACTCATAAAGAGCCCTTATTTTTTATTAAATGAAAGATATGAATTTTTTTGTGAATAAAGAATGCCATTGCCAGAAGATTGATCGCGCCGACAATAAACATCAGTAAATTTGAAGCTTCAAAAATAATGTCAAAGTGCGTTACGCTCAAAGCACCGGATAAACTAATCAGGAATAGATAGGCAATAATGCGGCCTTTTTCACTGATATTGAGACAGGTATTAACATAATGAAAAGAGCCTAAAATAGTGGTGAAACCAGACACTACAAAAAACAACAACACAATAGAAAGGCCAAAATACCCCGTCACTTGAAAAACAGTAAAAATGTAACCCTTAACCCGCTCAAAACTATCACCAACCAGTGCCACACCTTCAATATGTGCCTGGCCATAAGCAAACACATAACTGGTAATAATGACTGCAATAGCAATACTTATCAGCGTAGAAATTGTCTGTACAAATGCTTCCCGCCGCGGTGAATTTTCTCCATCTGAACTTGATAATGCACTTGTACCCAGTGAGGTTTCACTAATTTGAATAATACGTTGAAAGGCAATAATTAATCCGATAGGAATACCGATACCGGCACTGTGAAAATTCATAACATCATCATAAATATTGGTAAAATATTGGCTGATAAAATCACGCGTCTGGTAAACAAAAAGTAGGAAAAAGCAAAGGTATGCGAGAATAATTATAAATATCAGTGATGATAAGGTATTAATAAACAAGTGACGGCTTTTAGTAATAATCACCATTCCCGCCAGCAAAATAATAGGTACAACAATATAAAACAATGCAGTGACTGAATTAAATTGATAATCGAGATAGTTTTCTGAAAAGTAACGAACGACCGTCTGTACGCCCGTTAATTGAAAACCAACAAAACCAAAAGCATATAACGCCACCAGCCCGAGTGCATAAACAGTAGCGGCTTTTGCATTTAAATTTGTTTTAATAAAATCGCGGTGTGTTTGTTTACAGATTTGTGTAAAAAGCACTTCGGAATAAGTGATCGGTACTAAAAACAGCATCCCCACTAATACCCAAAACACAATGCCTTCACCACTGCCCCCGTGCACAGAGCCTTGCCACATAGCCGCCAGCACGCCAATAATGGCGCCGGTACCTACTTTTGAAGCAAGGGAAATAGACAATGCACCTTTAATTTTGCTGAACTGCCAAGAAGAGATGTCGGCATCACTTATTTTTGCGCGCCCCTTGACCATATTCAGATTAATAAAAAGACCGAGTAGAATAAGTAATGGTAGAAAAAACGCCCATAAACCTTCATTCAGCCCATTAATCCATATCGCAATCATTCATTCTCTCTTCAAGTTCGGTTTAGATTTACAAAATCACTAACAATATTATTAATTTTCCGGCGCAAAAAAAAAGCACAAGCAGACTCATTAACTTAACGATAAGTGGTTAACGAGTCTGTTTGTGCTATCTGTTTTTATTTACACAGTAAATTACATTTCTCTAATTAAGTAAATCCTAAAGAACAATTATATGCCCATCCCACTTCAAATAGTTTGTTTCACAACAACTATTATGACTCTGGTGTAACTAATCTACGAATTGGAGGCTAACACCTTAGTGGAGTCATTAACTCTATGGTTATTTATGGATACCAATACAACAGATAAATGGATCAGAGAATAGAGTGTGAAACGGAGGGGGGCACAGTATGGATGTAATGGTTGCTGACATTTAATAAGAAATATATATCCCAAATCAACAACTAAAATTATCAAACATAATCCTATTACTTAAACTGTAAAAAATACGCAGATCTACTTTTTACGTTTGGGCGACGTAACATGCCCTTTACTGATCCGTCTTTATTCTATTAGGTTAGGGAACTCTCCCTGATTGACGAGCTTGAAGGTGATTTAGAGGGGAAATTATAATCAATCGTATTTTAAACCAAAACTTTTTCTAAGATAGGCCATGTACTGTGCATCGTTGCACATGCTTTTCCCCTCATCATCAGAAATCTTAGCAACCGGACGACCATTGCATTCAACCATTTTAATAACAATGCTCAATGGCTTGTAAGTAGTGCCCTGCTCGTTAATATAATCACCCAAGTCGTTTGATAAGAAAGTACCAATACCAAAACTAGTTTCATTCATTTTCTCTGTTTTTACAGTAAAGTGCTCACACACATTTAATGACCTTTCGAAATCTAATCCATTACTAAATACATAATTTTTGCTTTTGCCATCAATACCCAGTTTTTTATAATGAGCCGTCATTTTCTCGCCCCATTCAATTTCATCCCCGCTATCCTGACGTACGCCAGAATAAAGTGTTGCCAACATATAATCGAAATCTTCTAAAAAAGCATCGGTGGTGATGCAATCTGTAAGTGCAATTCCTAAGCGCCCTCTAAATTCATTGTTCCATGTTTCTAATGCGACGCGCTGTGAATCCCTTGGGTGAACGATTGCCTGAAAAGACTGCAAGTAACCATGAGACATGGTGCCGATAGGGGGCACATTGAATTCTCGGGCTAAATGGTGATTACTGGTACCAATAAATACCCCAGGCAATTCTTTAGCAAGATATTCAACCACATGGTGCTGTACTGCAGCTGATAATCTACGGCGAGTGCCAAATTCCGCTAATTTGTAACGCCCTTCTAATCCACGGCTTTTAATTTCAGACTTCAGATACTCAACTTTTTCAAAAAGCACTTTACGAACATGCTCTGCGGTTGCGGCTGGAAAACGAGCGCGATTTCTTACTTCACTGACAATCGATAAAATTGGAATTTCAAAAAGAATAGTTTTAACAAAGGGTCCCTTAATTTTAATTGCCAGTTGATTATCCTCGATAAACACCCGCACATATCGCTTAGGGTCGAACGTGAAATCACGAAGAAAGTGAAGGAAATTATTATCTAAATAACCCAATAGTGATAAATGTGCAATTTGATCATCTGTAAACATAACACTTTCAAGCATGTTGATTTGAGAGGTGATTTCAGGAAGAAGAGAGCTTAGATTTTCATCGCTTCGACAGCGAAACTCATACTCTACTTCTGTGGTTGCGAATCTACTCCACGCTACTTGCATCATATTAATACAGTATGCATCCAAGTCATCTGCCGATTTAATAATCTGTCCATCGGTATAGATGCTGTTTATTTCTTGTTTTATCATTACAAAATCCTGTATGTCTAATGTTGTTGGTAGCCCCAAGTGACAAAAGTGAGACAGCCAAACCTTTTCTCTTTTAGAGAAGAAGCTGCATGGGATAGCTAGAATCTTCACCACCTGATGCACTTTTAGCACAAGACGCTTTACAACTTTTGCACTATTTATCTGTTGAGATTATCACATTGATGCTCACTTTATAAAAGGTTATCGGGTATCCCTCTTTCGCCATCGATAAATGTAACGAAGCAAAATTTACCGCTTGCCTACGAAGTGTTCGACTTGACGGCGTCACTATAAATTTCAAACAGGGTTAAGTGATCCGACTTTAACCCTCCAAAAAAACTGATGATGGCGTTTTTTGGAAGGCTCAGATGAGAAAAGCAGGTATCGTTACAACGGAGATTTAATGATTACTGAGATTAAAATATAAAAACGTAACAACCACCCAATCCAGCGCCGGTTGTATCTCGTTTCATTTTATTGACCCCTTAATTGTTTATGGTTTTCTTCGGCAGGGCTAAATTAGCTAAAATAACCATTGAACCACCGATAAAAATTGACAGCATCGACATGCCAACCTTGGCATTATTATGCGAGCCGGTTATGAGCAGAACGATACCGATAGCGATCAGCGCTGCGCCAAGATAAAAGAAGGCGCGCGGGTATTTCCGGATCACACTGGACCGCTTAGCACTGTGCTTTGCGATCCTATTTTTAGAATGACTTACAGATTTACGTTTATGTTTTCTTGTTGCCATAACATTCTCCCTAAATGTAACAAACCGGATACGGATTAATTCATACAGTCAGTCTATCGAACCGATATATATTTATAGCAAAAACTCGCTTATCAAATAGCCAGTTACAGCACATTCTAGGTAATAAAATAATATTTATTTGAGGTAAATTAGCGTCAAAGAGTAGATTAGTAAAAAATTGTTTTTAATATTTTCAATTAGTTACAATTTCACTCGTATACAAACCTGCTCTAGCGCAAATATTGAAGCCTTTTATTTACATAAGTTATCTAAAAAATAGAAGAAAAAGATAATTTTATTGATAGGGACTGTTTTTATGACGTTAATAGGTAGGCGCTTCAAAATACAGAGAGTAAACACGCCCTTTTTGTGACTCGCCGCGCATTTTTATTTATTTGTTTATTATTTAAGCGTTAGTTGCTGTTTGAAATTTGCACATAAAGAAAGTTCCCCTACCATTTCAGTCCGGTGGAATTAAGGTTTATCGTGGTAAATAACTCGATCATAAATCTCAGATAGCACTGAAAAAAGATGGTTATAAGGTGGTTTTTACGATCAATAGCCATCAATCTAATTGCTCTGTTGTTTTCTCTATTTTTATTAAACATAAAAATTTTGTTTGGCAGATAAATTGTCAAATACAACATGGCTTATATATACCAAATCTACTTGAAAATATGGATATTGAGCTCAGCGTGAATGCCGGAATAAGGCACAATATATAGAAAATGGCTCTGCCTTTTCCTATGTTATTACGCAGTGCAGGCTTTTACGCGTTGCAAACGACTGTATTGGCAGTGGATTGGTATACCTAAACTGTAAAGAAAAAGGATTTCTTACAATGAAAAAGGCAATTTTTGTCGCCCTAATGGCGGCATCATTAACAACACAGGCCAGTTGGTATTTCCGAGGTACTCCAAATGATTGGGCTGCCACGGCAATGGAAACAACTGATGATATCAATTTCTGTACGCAACAGAGCTTTGCTAACCTCTCTCCGCGTTTTAAAATTGACCATTACGCTGATTGGAGTGAAAACTACCCGTCAGCTGATGTTTTGGTAACCGCGGATACAAGTTACGATATCTGCTTCAATGCCAGCAGCAAGCAGATAACCAAAACCATAGTTGACGGAGTTGATAATAGCGCCCCAATCGCAACCGCATCAATTGCAGCCGGCACTTATCCAAGCAGCCAGCAAATCAGCCTGAGCGTTACTGATAATCAAGATAGTGCACCGTTACTGTACTGCACAACCGATGGCTCAGCACCAACAATATTGTCACAGCCATGTAATTCACAAACATTTAGCGCGGCAGATATTAATGAATCTGGTGTTGATTTGGCGCTTAACGTACTGGCGGTCGATGCAACGGGCAATAGTGCTGTTTATGCTTTTGATTACACGATTGCGGTTATTCAAGATACTTGGTATTTCCGTGGTACAGCCAATAACTGGGCGGCCACAGCAATGGAAACAACCGATAATATCAATTACTGCACACAGCAGAGTTTTTCTGATGTTGCGCCGCGTTTTAAAATTGACCATTATGCCGATTGGAGCGAAAACTACCCATCAGCTGATGTCACTGTAGCGGCGGACACAACTTACGATATCTGCTTTAATGCCAGCAGCAAGCAGATAACAAAGTCAATCGTTGACGGTGTTGACAGCAGTGCGCCGGTTGCCAGTGCATCACCTTCAGCGGGCAGTTATAGCAGCGCTCAACAAATCACATTAACTGTTAGCGACAATCAAGATAACGCACCGTTACTGTACTGCACAACTGATGGTACAACGCCAACAATATTGTCGCAGGCATGTAACGCACAAACATTTAGCGCCACGGATATCAACGAATCCGGTTTTGATCTGACGCTGAAAGTACTGGCGCTAGATGCGCTGGGTAATAATGCTATTTATAGTTTTAATTACAGCATTGGCGTGCAAACAGTTAGCAATGATTTCCGCGAAGAAAACGTTTATTTCATTATGACTGACCGTTTTGCCGATGGCGACACGAGTAATAATAATATCTGGGGTGATGAATACTTGCCCAATGGCGAGGCCGACAAGTACAACACCAATACCAGTAAAACTGGGCCTTTATCTTATTATCATGGTGGCGATTTTAAAGGGATCATGAATAACCTCGATTATATTCAAGAGATGGGGTTTACTGCAATCTGGATAACGCCAGTGGTTAAGCAACCTGAAGGACGTCGCTTTAATGCCAACGACCCTTACGAGGCTTCTGCTTTTCACGGTTACTGGGGCTATGATTTTGACCAAATTGATCCGCATCTACACTCTTCAGGTAAATACAATGATGGCTGGAATGATTTCGATGCACTGGTTGAAGCGCTGCATGCACGCGGCATGAAATTGATGCTTGATATCGTGGTTAACCACGGTCAACCGGGCGCATCCGTTGTTGGTTCAAAAAGTAAATGGGCAGATCGCGCACTTGAAATTATTATGGATGGGCAAACGTGGAACTGGGAAAGCAATGATCCTTATATGGATGGCGCCCTAAACGGTTTCTTTAGTTATGCCAGCACGGGCAATACTTGGCTTATCGATCTGCTTGATTTCAATGAGCATGGCGATAATGACCAAAATGCCACTAAACATCTTATTAATGTTTACAGCCGTTTTATTGATCATGGTGTTGATGCCTTCCGCATTGATACTGTTTCCTATATGAGCGCAGCTTTCTGGGAACGGTTTACGCTGGCCATGGATGAACATGCGCGTAGTAAAGGTAATGATAACTTCTATATGTGTGGTGAAGCTTGGACAGGAGATCGCGCATCAGCTGTTGATCTGATTTATAACGGTGCAGGTAAAAAATTCCATATGTTAGATCTCCATGGCTCGTCGATGGATTTCCCCGGCTGGATGGGTAAAGCCTTTAAAGGTGAAGCCGGGTTTGAAGATGACAATGGTTATGCACGTATCGCGGGCGTTAATGGCGATGCATCGGGAATCTATGATCCCACCTATCTTGCAACCTTTGTTGATAATCATGATGTAACACGTGCCAATGGTATCCTTAGCGAAACTCAATATATGAACAACTTAAACTTTGTTTATCTATTTAGAGGCTTGCCGATTGTCTATTACGGAACAGAGATTCTTTATTCTAGCTGGCCGCACTATATCACCACCACTGAAAAAGAAGATGTGGTTGCACGTTGGATGTTAGGCTCTGAGGGGATAAATTATGTTAAAAATAATCAACCCTCTATGTATAAGCACCTGAAAATGCTCAATAGCTTACGCAGTTCATCTGAGGCGCTGCAAAAAGGTCAGCAGACGGATCTGTTAATAGCGGGCGATCATGCGGTTATTAAACGCGATTTGGGTGGTGCAGTGGCTTATGTGGCGATGACTAAAGGATCTGCTTTTAACTACACCTTCACAGGTTTAAGCAATGGTGCTTACCGGTTAATTACACCAGATACAGCTAATGCAACATACAACGAACAGAGCATCACGGTTGAAAACGGCCGCTATTCTGTTAGCGTTGCCAGTAATGCATTTGTGGTCTTAGATAAAAAGTAAAACGTGTTGATTAAAAACGTGGAATAGCGAAGCTGTCACTGGCTTCGCTATTTTTTTGGGGAACGGGTGAGGTATTATTTCAGATGATGAAGGTGTATCTCTTCATCCTTGTCACCCGCATTAGGATCGTTAAAGATATCAATATCCATCTCCCCTTCTGATTTGGCAACAATGCAGGTCACTACACAATCGCCTGTAATATTGACGGCAGTTCTAATCATATCAAGTAATCTATCAACGCCCATAATCATTGCAATCCCTTCAACAGGCAAGCCCACTTGATTAAGCACCATCGCCAGCATAATTAAACCAACCCCCGGTACACCCGCGGTGCCCACAGATGCAAGCGTCGCCGTTACGATAACCGCGGCGTAATCGGCTATGGTCAGATCAATATTAAAAGCCTGCGCGATAAATACTGTCGCAACACCTTGCATAATCGCCGTTCCATCCATATTGATGGTTGCCCCTAACGGCACGGTAAATGCTGCAATTCTATTTTTAACGCCAAGGTGTGTCGTCGCCGTTTCAAGTGTTACCGGAATAGTGGCATTTGATGAAGCAGTTGAAAAAGCAAAGGTGATGGCAGTTTCCATTTTCTTTAGAAATATAAGCGGGTTAAGGCCGGTAAATACTTTAAATAGAAGACCGTAAGTGAAAAATCCGTGCAGCAATAAGGTGCCGGAAAGGACTAAAAAGTAACTTAATAAATTAACAACCGCATCTAACGCTATGCTTGTAAAGAGTTTCGCCATTAAGAAAAACACACCGTAGGGTGCCACATTCATTAACATCACCACTAACTTCATAATCACTTCGTTGAGATCAGAAAAAAGAGCAGCGACGCGATCACCCGCTTTACCAGACGCGCTAATTGCAATACCGAATAAGATAGCAAATACGATGATTTGTAAGGTATTACCCTCTGCCATTGAGTTAATTGGGTTGGTCGGGAACATATTTATAATCACTGAACCGAGCGAAGGGGCTTCTTGTGATGCAAAA
>NZ_JBLIEK010000035.1:0-33767 GCF_047632995.1 Psychromonas sp. | reverse complement strand
AACCCTATACACATCCAACAGCGCATAAATCAGCAAAGGGCGTTTTTTATGTGATTAATTTATCCTTCACCTGTTTAACTCCAAGCCTGTAGACAGTTCGCTGTGAATGTTCTGCCTTTTGCTAGAACGTCAAATAATCCTCCCTCCACAACGCAATAAACTGATTCACCACTCAATTTGATTAATCCCTCACTTAAAATACAATTACCCATTGAATATCAACTATATATAAATTACTGTAAACTTATTATTAAAAATAAATGCTGGAAAGGAGTGATTCTACAGCTTCGTTAGATCCACGTAAAAAGTGTTTTCCAATAATTAATAACGGCTACGCTTTGCCGGGATACATATGAAAAATATTAAACGAATAGCTTTGGTAGCTTACGGCAATCGGGAAAAATATTTAATCGAGTGGGTTGAATGGAACTATAAGAAGTTAATAGGTCACCAATTGATATCGACTGGAACAACGGGTAATTTAGTCGAGAAAGCTATCAATAAAAATTTAGGCAAAACAGATAAAATTAAATTTAAAATTAAGAAGCTTAAATCCGGACCGTTAGGTGGAGATCAACAGCTTGGTGCAATGATAGCGGAGAATAAAGTGGATTTATTAATATTTCTTTGGGATCCCATGCAACCGCAAACTGCTGATGTTCAGGCGCTTTTGAGAATTGCTGTTTTATATAATATCCCAACAGCAAATAACCGTTCTACAGCTGATTTTTTAATTTTATCACCGATTATAGATGGTGAATACAAACCAGAATTTAAAGATTACTCGTCATACAGAACTCGATATGTCGTGTGTTAGTTCAGATAAACAAACCAATAAGTAAAATTTTTTAATGATAAGTTGCTGTCCGTGGACTCAACACCGTTGTCGCGTTTTTTGCTAAAAACCCAAAGCAACACCAACTTACTCGCCGGAGAGCAAGTTGGTATGAGAGCGGTACATTCCCTATTGATCCGTACCCTCTCGTGAGAGTGGCTACTGTCGATACGATGAAGGGCGCAATCGGTTGTAAAATACCGTATTATAAAGGCTCCAATCTTAAAGTTATTATAGAGGAGAATATTAGTGGCTAAGCAAAATTACGCTTTTGAAAAGCGCCAGAAAGAAATAGCCAAAAAGAAAAAGAAGGAAGAGAAACGCTTGAAAAAAGCAGGGGGAAACGATAATCAGCCGCAGGATGTTCAACCTATATCGGTAAGCGACGATAAATAGGTCATAATCGGCAACACATTACAAATAATGATAGGTGTCGCGCAGTCGGCACCTTCTCGGTTGTTGTACAAGCCCGTGGCTACTTATTTATAGTAAATGGTGGGATCTTTATTGGTCGGTGCTTCGTCTTATTGCCTGGTTTGCTCACGATAGGTGTCCAGTGATAGGTTATAAGCCGTGCGACAGCTAACGACATTAAAACACTCAAATCCCCAAATTGCAGATCTCATTTAGCAATCTCCTGGCATTTGCCCTATTGATTTCTCTGTTTTAAAAATCATACGTTTTCTTTCATTTAATTATCCTCAAAAAAGGTTTGGGCATCCTATCTTTTTGTCTTTTTTATGCTTTATATTGCTTTTTAACAGATCTTTATTAGATCATTACTTTAAGTCAAATGGCATTACATTTCCTTTTGTCTTATAATAACTTGATGTTTCCACTTACAATAAATTATTAAATGATTTAGAAAAGGTGCTGCAACGTCATTAATAAATGTTTAATGGTGTCCGTGTTCCTTGTAGTAGGCGGAGCAATTCTTTTAATTGCATACCAGTAGGATTTATATGAAGACCAATCGATATATAAAAATCATTGCAGCTACCAGCTTGCTCTTACTTTCTCAGCAAACGCTTGCTACAGCATTTTTAAACACAACCTCTTCCTATTATGAATTACAAGGAGGGGCAACCTTTAATGATGGTGAGATGCGAAGTCAAACATCTAGCGGAGGTTTGTTCTGGGCAATGGGGGAAAATGGGGATTTTGATTTTACCGGAGAGGGGAAACAATACGACCAATATGGTAATTCATATGGCGGATATGGTTGGATGGAGATATCTCGCACAGAAAATTCTTTACGCCAGTTTGGTGGTCAAGAACATAATTGGTCTAGTAATTCGTCCGTAGGTCACCAAACAAACTTTATTGATTCACTGATCGAGTGGGAGTTTGACGTTTTATACGATGACGCTTGGGTGGATTACCTACTATTATTTTCAGGCACAGGCAGTATTGACTTTAATATTACTAATATGACCACCGGAAAATCATTGTTTAATGTTGATAATTATTCCTCTATCCTATCTGGACCGATTGATATTATCTTGCTGCAAGATAATCATTATCGTCTTTCCAGTACCATTAATAACTCATCTCCCTCAGATGGTATGTACAGTGAAACCGATATTCACTTTGCTAACGCCGAAATGCAGCTACCTACACCAAAGAGTGCTCTGTTATTTTTACTTGCAATATTATTTTTCAGTTACTCACGGAAAAAAATCGATTAACCTAAAAAAGGTATGGGTGTCTTGTCTTTTATTGCTCACCGGAGAGCAAAGCGTTGTGTTCGAGGTAAATATGTTGAGTTTGAAAATTGATTGAGCTAAACGAACAAAATATAGATTGTCCTTATTGTGGAGAGACTATTTCAGTGCTCATCGACAGGCAGGAAGCAGGGGGGCAATATATAGAAGACTGTCAAGTCTGTTGTCGTCCTATTGTCTTTCAAGTTTCCGAAGATGTGTTGAACAACCTGATAGTGACAGTATATTGTGAAGATGATGTTGTTTAGTAAATTAGATAACAAGGGTCTTAAATTGAGCTCTTTTTGTTGCACTCCATTCGTCTATTTATACCAAGGTTAAGCGGGAAATTATCATTTAGTTAAACATTTCCCCTGAAAGAGAGGAAAAAAATATGATAAGAAAATTACCGGAAAGTGAAGGGTCTACAATTGGGCTCGAAGTCTCTGGGAAAATAGATCTTGAACAAGAGAATCAATGGATAGAGATATTCAATAAGCTGGTTGAAGAATATGACAAGATCAACATATTAATTGTTTTGGATGGGAAAATAAATTTTGCTGTTGATGTCGCCTATGAAGACTTGAAATGGACATTCAAACACCTGAAAAACATGAATAAACTCGCTATTGTTTCTGAAAGTAAAGTGTTGGGATGGCTGGTGGCTGCAGACAGTCCGTTTGGAAAGTTAGTCGGTATAAGTGAAAAACATTTTGAATTAAGTCGTTTACAAGATGCTTGGAGATGGGTTAAATAATAGTTCACTTATGTGGTTTTTGACCCACGTATAATTAAGGTGGGATGGTATGAATAATATGTAACAATTAATAGATTTTTTGGCTGGATGTCTGTTGTAAATATCGGATTCTTGATTCTTGCTTCTTGCTTCTTGTTTCATTAATCCTTGTTGTAATAAAAGATGCCATAAGCGTAATAGATGGAAAGATGTTTAGTGTAAATGAATGTTAATTAAAAAAATTCACATTAAATATTTGGCTTTCGTTTTAATTTAGTTCCCTACATCACACTCAAATCCCAAAATTGCACATCTCATTTCAATCTCCAGCCATTTCCCTATTGATTTCTCTGTTTTCAAAATTATACGTCTGTCTTTTGTTTCCATACTCAAATTAAGAAAGCGAAACGCAAGAGAAATAATATAATCATCAATGATGTAGACTGTACAAAGTTTATCTGGTTTAACTCGCAGCACATTAAGCGATCAAGGTGTTAATTATGAAGCTTCATAAGTTTGTTTATTTACTGTTATTTTTTATTGTCGCGTGTGCTGCTAAGAATAATCTTCCTGTTCCAGAGATGATATCAACCTCTGCACCCATTCCACCGAGAACGTCTTCGCCTGTCATTGATCCACAATTAATGCTGGATTCTTTTGCTTTTACTTCCCGTATCTATATAGATGCAAATCTGCCAAGTGATTGTAGCGATTACAGTCCGGCTCTGCGTGCTTGTGGCGCCGGTGACAGCTTAGCATTCCATAGTATTGCTGCATCGAAAAAAGCCGCCGCAGCGGGAGTTATATTTCTAATTAGAGGTGGTAATTATAAAGAAGTATTACATGTTACTCGTTCGGGCCGTGCTAATGGCTACCTTGGCTATTCCGCTTATTCTGATGAAACGGTTACCCTGTTAAACGTTAATACGATTGACGATGGTGAAGAGTACGGTGCTATTTGGCTTGATCAGGTCTCTTATGTGCTTATTAATGGGATTGATGTGCGCGGTTCAATTGGTTTTGGTCGCTTATTAAATGCCCATTACAATATTATTGCTAATAGTGAATTTTATGAGTCGACACTATGGCGAGGGGGGAGAGGAAAAAGCAAACGCGGCGGTTTGTATATTGCTTTTAGTAATTACAATCGGATTGTTAATAACAGTTTTTATAAAGGCACCGATTCACTTTCACTTATCCATGCTAACCATAATTTAGTTGCGGGTAACCGTATGGATCTTGCGGGACATGATATTTGGAATATTAAATGCGGCAGTTTTAATGTTATCCGCAACAATGAGTTCAGTAATAAAAATCAGAAACTGGGCTCTGTATTTGATTGTGAATCAGGCACTATGACTTGGCACGGCAATGGTCAATTTGGCCAGCAGCAAGCCATCCTAGACAGCTCACAACACAACCTGATTGATAGCAATATATTCAGAGATTCGGTGCGCTATTACTCCACCAGTGGTGGCAATGGAATTCAGTACGCGGGGCAAAATGGTATTATTCGCAGAAATATTTTTTACCGTGTGAATGCCGGTATTGGTATGGCTTCATACGCAAGTGAGGCGACTTATAATTACGCGAATCGTATTTATAATAATACGTTTCATGATAACTGGTGTGTTGCACTTGCCATTGGTATACCGCTAAAAAAAATGACAGATAATGAATACCGTAATAATATCCTTTGGAATAATCAAGGGCTTGGAAAATCACAGTGTAAAGAAAAAAATGGCAAACAAATTCTACTGCGGAATGGCCGAAAGTCAGGTGGGCGTTTTGTTAATAATAACATCGCCAGTAATATTGATGAAGGTGTATTGGGTATCTGGGGGAGTCCAATAAGTCACTCGCTAATGAGTTATTATCTGCGTTTTGGTGTTGCTGAATTTGTTCAAACGATTGCTATCGATCCACTTTTTGCAGATCAGTCGAACAATGATTATCGTTTACAAGCAATGAGCCCAATGATTGATAAGGGGGCATTTTTAAGCTCTGTCATTAGTCCGTCTGGTTCGGGTAATCAATTACAATTAGCGGATGTTAAGTACTTCTACGATGGCTTTGCTATTCCCGGAGAAGTGGGTGATACAGTGCAAATTGAAGGGCATAATGAGACGGCTAGCATTGTCAAAATAGACTATGCCAAGCAAGCAATTATATTAAATAAACCACTGAGCTGGCAGCAGGGGGATGGAATCGCATTGAGTTATAATGGATCGAGTCCAGATCTCGGCGCACTGGAGTACCATTAATTACATTGAACGTTTAACTCATTTGTTGATGTAATCGTATTAACGTTCATTCAATGAGCTAACTTGAAAATGCGGGACTATCTCAATGGGCTTTTGATGGTCCTTAATATTTAACCAACAGGTATCAATACCGCATTAAGTCCACCTAAAATATCCGATGAATCAGTCGTTTTAATTGCCACCTACTGAATACTGTAGATAAAAGGTGTGGTGTCCTCACTTTTTCATCCCTGATAAATAAGAGGTACGGATTATACCGTTGATTTAAAAAATTTTGCAGCAATAACTTCCCATTTTATGGCTTTCAATTTGTTATTCACATGATCTATTTTCCCGCTATGCTATGATACTTTCACTTTTAAAATATTAACGAGAATAAAATGACTACGCCGCAAAATGAAAACATTCATATCCAATCAGAAACCGTGTTAATTACACCGTTAGAGCTTAAAAACTTACTCCCAGCTTCTGAAAGTGTTTATCAATTCATTGCTGGATCTCGCCAAGTTATTGCAAATATTGTGCATAAAAAAGATCCCCGTTTTTTAGTTGTTTGTGGGCCTTGTTCTATTCACGATATTGACGCCGCTAAAGAATATGCGCTTGAATTAAAAAAACTACACGAACAATATAAAGATACTTTGTATATTGTTATGCGTGTCTATTTCGAAAAACCACGTACAACGGTTGGCTGGAAGGGATTAATTAACGATCCGCATATGGATGATTCCTTTGATATCGAAACAGGTTTAAAGCAGGCTCGTGAACTTCTGTTATGGATCTCTGAGTTAGGATTGCCAATTGCAACAGAAGCACTGGATCCTATTAGCCCTCAATATTTGGGCGATCTATTCAGCTGGGCAGCTATTGGAGCCCGCACTACTGAATCACAAACTCATCGTGAAATGGCGAGTGGATTATCAATGCCTGTCGGTTTTAAAAACGGTACTGATGGCAGTTTGTCGACGGCGGTCAATGCGATGAAATCAGCCTCTTCTCCACACCGTTTTATGGGCATTAATCAGCAAGGACAAAGTGCTTTATTGCAAACTAGCGGCAATAAAGATGGCCATGTCATTTTGCGCGGCGGTGGTGGTAAACCCAACTATGACTCCCTTAATGTGGCATTAGCAGAGCAGGCTCTTCATCAAGCTGGTGTTGAAGATGTTTTAATTGTTGACTGCAGTCATGCGAATTCTAATAAAGATTATTCTCTGCAGCCATTGGTTGCCAAAGATGTATTCCATCAAGTGATTAAAGGCAATAAATCGATTATTGGTATTATGCTAGAAAGTAATATCAATGAAGGTAATCAACCTGCTGAGTTAGCAAAAGAACAACTCAAATATGGCGTATCAGTAACAGATGCTTGTATTAACTGGGAGACGACTAGTCAATTACTTGCTGATGCGGTTGGCTTGTTAAAAGACACGTTAAAAACACGATAAGAAGAAATTTATGCCTTTAAGTAAATTAAGAGACCAAATTGATGCAGTTGATCAGCAGATCATTGATTTACTCGCGGAGCGGTTACGTTTAGTCGGCGAGGTTGGCGAAGTAAAAACTAAGTATGGTTTGCCTATTTATGCACCGGATCGCGAAGCGGCGATGCTTAAAAAACGTCGCGCAGAAGCTGAGTTAAAAGGTGTACCAGCCAACTTAATTGAAGATATTTTACGCCGCACAATGCGTGAGTCTTATGCGAGTGAAAATGAAACAGGTTTCAAAACGGTTAATCCGGATATGAAACGTATTGTTATTATTGGTGGGAATGGTTTATTAGGTCAACGTTTTGTTGAAATGTTTGAATTGTCGGGTTATCAGGTGGATATCTTAGGCCGTGCTAACTGGGATCAAGCTGAACAAATTTGCAGTCAGGCAGGCCTGGTCATTGTCGGCTCTCCGATTGATGTTACAGAGTCGATTATCAAGCAACTGACTTATCTGCCTGATGATTGTATTCTTGCGGATATAACCAGTGTTAAAGCTGGCCCTTTGCAAGCGATGCTAGATGTTCATAAAGGTCCTGTTGTTGGTCTGCACCCTATGTTTGGCCCTGATATTTCGAGTTTTGCTAAACAGGTTATTGTTTATTGCGATGGCCGCGGGCAAGAGAAATATAGTTGGTTGATTGAACAGATGAAAATCTGGGGCGCACATCTTTATAATGTGAAAGCGGAAACGCATGATGAGTCAATGTCATTAATTCAAGCGTTACGTCATTTTACAAGTTTTGTATATGGTGTGCATTTGCAGGAAGTAAATGCAGATTTAAAACAGTTGCTTGATTTAAGCTCTCCAATTTATCGCTTGGAATTGGCTATGGTCGGGAGATTATTTGCTCAGGAGCCTGCGCTGTATGCGGATATCATTCTTTCCCAGAAAAATAACTTGGCGATGATAAAGCGTTACCATAAGCATTTTTCTGACGCGATTGAATTGCTGGAAAATGAAGACAGAGAAGCCTTTATCAATCGATTTAAATCAGTGACTAACTGGATGGGGGACTACTCTTCTTTATTCCTAAGTGAGAGTCGTGCTCTTTTACAGCAGGCTCATGATAATCGGAACTATGAAGATAAATTAGAAGATAATTAATTTTTCTTCACGCAAATAAAAAGGAGGTTAATAACCTCCTTTTTATTTATCTAATGCCTGCCTGTTTTTATGCGGCAAACTCTTTATTTAATTTTATTTCTGCATCGGATTCAATTTCAATTTCTGGCTCTTCAATAGCTTCTCCTGAAATATCGCCATTACGGCACATATCTTTGCCATTATTTTTTGCGCGAGCCGCTTCTGATTTATGAATATACTTGGTTAGTTGGCGCTCAATTTTCTGGAATAATTGCCCGATTGCTTTATAGAGATCATCGTTTTCTGCATGAGCAAATATCTGACCATTAGGGACATTGATAGTTGCTTCGACTTTTACGCCTTTAGGTTCTTTTGTGATGATGCAGTGAGGATTAATTAGTGGGACTTGTAGCTTTTCTAATTTCTGGAAACGTTCCTCTACTTTGGTGCGCATTGTGTCGGTGATAGTGATTTGTTTGCTTGTAATTTCAATTCTCATAGAAGACACCTTTTGGTTATACACGTATTGTGTTCATAAATAGATTAGGCTTTTTCCTCGATTTTAAAAGTGACTAAGATCTCATCTAGTCGGCTTTTGTTATTAAGGAAATTATTCTTTGACCTATGTTTATTTTCTTTCAAAAAAATTAAAGAATGCTTGTTGAAAGTTAAAACTTAGGGCAATCTTGAATGGATAAATTCCTCGCTTTTATATCTCCTTTTGGTTTAAAAAAAATTTTTTTCATTCTCTATTTTGCTATCTTTGCTTTTTTAACTCCTTTTTCTATTAACAGTTGAGTTATTACATGTCGCGATCCTTTACCTTTAAGTTTACACGTATTTGTATATTTTGCTATTTATGCGGTCAGAGTTGTTTTTTATCAGCCTCCCCTTGGTTACATGGGTTAAGTATGTACGGTGATTTCAAGTATTTACCCGGTTTTTCCCACTTCGAGTATGTAAATCCAAATGCCCCTAAAGGCGGTGTTTTTAAACAAGCCGCTATTGGTAGTTTTGATTCACTCAATTCCTTTATCGTTAAAGGGAACGCCGCTGCAGGTATTAATATGATTTATGACTCGCTGCTTAAGCAATCAAGCGATGAGCCTTTTAGTGGTTACTGCTTGATTGCCGAGAAGGTTAAAGTTGCAGATGATTTTTCTTCGGTCAGTTTTTTAATTAATAAAAATGCGCGTTTTCATGATGGCAAAAGTATTCGGGCGAGTGATGTTAAATTTAGTTTTGAACTATTAATTGAAAAAGGAGATCCGCATTTCCGCTCCTATTATTCAGGCGTGAAAGAGGTGCGGGTTGATAATCCATTACAAGTGACCTTTTATTTTAAAGAGATAGGTAATCGTGAATTAGCGCTGATTATTGGCCAGCTGCCCATTCTTCCGGAACATTACTGGCGTGGTAAAGATTTTTCTAAGAGTGGGTTAGCTATTCCGCTCGGTTCCGGCGCTTATCGCGTTGAAAGTTTTGAGGCCTCTAAAAGGATAACTTATCAACGCGTTGAAGACTATTGGGCAAAAGATTTAGCGGTTAATAAAGGAATCAATAATTTTGACTCTATGATCTTTGATTATTACCGTGACGATAGTATTGCTTTTGAGGCGTTTAAATCGGGCGCCTTTGATTATCGCCTTGAAAGCTCATCAAAACGTTGGGCAACCGGTTATAGCGGTGATAATTTCGTTTCCGGTAAGATTGCTAAATTTACCATAGCGGATAAAACCCCTCAGGGAATGCAGGGGTTTTGGTTTAATCTGCGCAGAGAAAAATTTAAAGATATTCATGTCCGAGAAGCGATTAGTCTGCTGTTTGATTTCCAATGGACCAATAAAACCCTTTTTTACAGCGCTTATACGCGCAGTGACAGCTTTTATGCGGGATCTGAACTTGCTACTGGTCGGGAGATTTCTCAACCTGAGTTGGATATTTTAGCGCCTTATAAAACGCAATTACCTAGCGCGGTTTTTGAGCCCATTGAATTTGCACAAAACGATGGTGATGGCAATATCCGCGGGCAGATGAGAAAAGCGGTCAAATTGTTTGAACTGGCGGGGTATCAGTTAAAAGATAGTAAAATGCAGGATAGCAAGGGTCAGCAGTTGAGCTTTGAGTTTTTACTCTACAGTAAAGATTTTGAACGCGTGGTACATCCCTTTCGTCGTAATTTACAGCGGATCGGCATCAAAACAACCATTCGTTTAGTGGATGTCTCGCAGTTTATAAACCGTTTAAACAATTTTGATTTTGATCTGCTTTCAATGCGTAAAGGGCAATCAATTTCTCCGGGTAATGAGCAGCTCAGTTACTGGGGGTGCGATAGTGCGCTGCAGGTGGGCACCGCTAACTGGGCGGGAATTTGCTCGCCCGTGATTGACGAGTTAGTCAATAAATTGATTATGGCGGATACTCGAAAAGAGTTAGTGCACACCACACAAGCGTTAGACCGGGTTTTGCTCGCCGAGCATATTGTTATTCCACAATGGTATCTGCCCGCCTACCGGATTGCTTATTGGGATAAATTTGAGCGCCCTCATGTAGCGCCTGTGTATGAGTTAGGGTTATCAACCTGGTGGAGCCGTGAGGCTGAAGATAGCCAGCAGGAGGGCGCGCAATGAACAGTTATATTTTACGCCGTCTGTTACTCATTATTCCGACATTAATTGGTATTATGACCATTAATTTTTTTATTGTGCAGATAGCCCCAGGCGGGCCTGTTGAGCAGGCCATTGCACAATATCAAGGACTTGACGGTAGTACTTCAACGCGTCTTGGAGCGGGCACCAACAGCGATATAAAACAAAATAGTAATAAAAGTGAATATCGCGGCGCACAAGGTGTAGACCCTGAGTATATCGCCGCCCTTGAAAAATTATATGGTTTCGATAAACCGCTTGTGGAACGCTATTTTTCAATGTTATGGCGTTATATAAAATTTGATTTTGGCGAGAGTTTTTACCGTAATCAGAAAGTGATCGATCTGATTCTTGATAAAATGCCCGTTTCTATCTCGTTAGGGCTCTGGACAACCCTGCTTACCTATTTAATCTCAATTCCGCTTGGCATAAAAAAAGCGATTTCACACGGCAGTCGTTTTGATATCTGGAGCAGTACTCTGGTGACCATCGCCTATGCCATCCCCGCTTTTATTCTGGCTATTATGTTAATTGTACTGTTTGCCGGGGGGTCCTACTACGACTGGTTCCCTTTGCGCGGTTTAACATCCGATAATTTTGCGCAGCTGAGTTTTTGGGCGCAGATAAGAGATTATTTTTGGCATTTAACCTTGCCCATTTTTGCTTCTGTCTTAGCCAGTTTTGCAACACTGACTATGTTAACTAAAAACTCCTTTCTTGATGAGATCCATAAACAATATGTGGTCACTGCGCGTGCCAAAGGGTGTTCAAAAAAGCGCATCTTATACGGACATATTTTTCGTAATGCGATGTTACTTGTATTAGCTGGCCTGCCCGCGGCTTTGATTGGTATTTTTTTCACCGGCTCTATGTTGATTGAGGTTATTTTTTCATTGGATGGACTCGGTTTATTAAGCTTTGAATCTGTTATTAATCGCGATTATCCGGTGATATTTGCTTCGCTGTATATTTTTACCTTAGTGGGCTTAGTGCTGAAATTGATCAGTGATATCAGCTATACCTTGATCGATCCCCGTATTAGCTTTGAAGGACGATAAGATGTCATTAATTCGCACCTGGCAAAATATGAGAAATAACCCGATCAATAGAGACAGATGGTCGCAGTTCAAAAAGAACAAGCGCGGATATTGGTCGCTGTGGATATTTCTGGTTCTTTTTCTGCTTAGTTTACTGGCTGAGCTGTGGATCAACGATAAACCTATTATGGTTTCTTACCAGCAGCATTGGTATTTCCCTATTGTGGAAGATATTCCTGAGAATCACCTAGGTGGCGACTTTGATATCAACACAGATTACCGCGATCTTTATATGATCGGGCAAATTGAAAAAGAGGGCTGGATAATCTGGCCGCTGGTGCCTTTTTATTTCGACACTATTAATTTTGAGTTAAGCGAGCCGGCCCCTTCACCGCCAAGCAATGTTAATTACTTGGGTACGGACGATCAAGGGCGGGATCTGCTGGCGCGATTGGTTTATGGTTTTAGAATATCGGTTGTTTTTGCATTAACATTAACTTTTATCAGCTCCTTTATTGGCATTATTGCTGGCGCCATTCAGGGATATTACGGCGGGCGTATTGATCTTGTAGGGCAGCGACTATTAGAAATTTGGGAAGGGCTGCCAATGCTCTTTATGCTGATTATTTTGGCGAGTTTTGTCGAACCAACATTTTATTGGCTATTAGGGTTAATGATCTTATTTAGCTGGCCGAGTTTAGTGGGCGTGGTGCGCGCGGAATTTTTACGCGGTCGCCATTTAGAATATGTAAAAGCAGCAAGGGCATTAGGAGTTGGGGACAGTACCATTATGTTTAAACATATTTTACCCAATGCAATGATAGCGACATTGACCTTTATGCCCTATCTGTTCACCGGTGCATTAACCACATTGACCTCGCTGGACTTTCTTGGCTTTGGTCTGCCTTTGGGCTCCGCTTCCCTGGGTGAGATGGTGGCGCAAGGTAAAAATAATTTACATGCACCCTGGCTGGCTATTACCGCCTTTATCTCTTTGGCAACGATTTTAGTTTTATTGGTGTTTATCGGTGAAGCGACGCGTGATGCTTTTGATCCAAGGAAAACATTATGATCCCTATCGTCGAAGACAATCCACTGTTAAAAGTACAAGATCTGTCCATCAGTTTTGGCCAACAAGAGATTGTGAAAAGTGTTAGTTTTACCCTTAATAAAGGGCAAACACTGGCTATTGTGGGTGAAAGCGGGGCGGGTAAGTCACTGCTTGCTTTGTCTGTTTTACAGCTATTACCCTACCCGGAAGCTCACCATCCGAGCGGGGAGATCTACCTATCCGGGCAGCCGTTAGTTGGCAAGGGAGAAGCTGTATTAGAGATGATTAGGGGCAATAAAGTAGGCATGATTTTTCAAGAGCCGATGACCTCGCTTAATCCGCTGCATACAGTGCACAAACAGATTGCAGAAAGCCTGTTAATTCATAAAGGACTAACAGGGAAAAAGGCGCAGACTCGGATTATTGAGTTATTAGAGTTAGTCGGTATTGAGTCCCCGCAAACGCGTTTAGGCTCGTATCCTCACGAGTTGTCCGGCGGGCAGCGTCAACGTGTGATGATTGCGATGGCATTAGCGAATGATCCTGAACTCTTGATTGCTGATGAGCCGACAACAGCGCTTGATGTCACCATCCAAAAACAGATATTAGATCTATTAAAATCATTACAAAAACGGCTCAATATGGGCATTTTGCTTATCACCCATGACTTGCACATTGTGCGCTCTATTGCTGATTCCGTGTTGGTTATGCGTGAGGGTGAAGTGGTTGAATATAATAATAAAAAGGAACTGTTTGAAAACCCGCAGCAGGAATATACAAAAATATTATTAGATGCGGTCCCGTGTGGTGATATGGCTGAAATAGTCAATCCGCAATTGATATTGTCCGCCAAGAATATAAATGTCACTTATCCACTGGCAAAGAATTTTTGGGGCAAAACAATCAGGAGCTTAGACGCGGTTAAAAACGTCAGTTTGCAGGTGCATAAAGGCGAGACAGTCGCCATTGTCGGTGAAAGCGGTTCGGGGAAAAGTACATTGGCGCAAGCCATACTGCAGCTTAACAAAAGTACCGGCAGCGTTGTCTATCTGGGAAAACAGCTTGATGCCATTAAACACAGCGAGCTGCAGAAATTACGGGCAAAGTTACAAATTGTTTTTCAGGATCCCTTTGCAAGTTTAAGCCCCCGTTTGTCGGTGCGCGATATTATTGCCGAAGGATTAGATGTGCATAATCCACAGCTGAGCAGGGCGCAAATCGACACTGAAGTTGAATCTGTCTTAGATAGAGTGGGGCTAGATAAAGAGAGCGCGTCACGCTACCCGCATCAATTTTCCGGTGGACAAAGGCAACGGATCTCGATCGCTCGTGCATTGATTCTACAGCCGCAACTGATTGTGTTAGATGAGCCTACCTCTGCGCTGGACCGAACTATTCAGAAGCAGATCTTAGCCTTATTAGTCTCATTGCAGAAAGAGTTTTCTTTGAGCTATCTTTTTATTAGCCACGATTTATCTGTGGTGAAGTCTATTAGCCATCGCGTTTTAGTTATGCGGGCGGGGGAAATTGTCGAGCAGGGGACCACTCGCGCTGTATTTTCACAGCCGCAGAAAAAATACACTCAACTATTATTATCATGCGCCAGTATATGATGCTACATTCATAACTGTTAGAGGTGTAAATATTTATTATCAAGTTGAGTTGCTATGAAAAAAACTGTTTTTGTCTGTTTTTGTTTGTTCGTTATTTCAAGTTTTACGACCGCTTTGACGCTTCCCGAGCAAAGAGAGGTATATACGCAGGCGGTTAATTTTCAAGAGCAAAACAGGTGGATGGAAGCTGCGCAAAAATCGCTACTTATTCCTGAATATCCGTTAACTTATCTGCTTGATTATCAGTATCTCAAAGCCAATTTTAAGCGCAACAGTTTAGATTCAGTGCAGTCTTTTATTCACAAAAATGCAGCGCATAAAATCAGTAACGATCTGCAGCGAGAATATTTATATTATTTAGCAAAGAATGAATATTGGCGTGAATATCTTGATTTTTATCCGCAACTCCCCCATTCAGTGGATCTGAAATGCTTCCATTTTCAGGCTAAAATAGCGCAAGGGAAAGCTGAACAGATTTGGCCTGATGTTGAAAAAACCTGGTTAAGCGGATACTCCTTGCCGAACGCTTGCGATAGCACGCTAAACTATTATTTACAAAGCAATAAAATATCTCAGCCGTTAATTTGGCAACGCTTTCAATTAGCTTATTTCAAAAACAAAAAATCATTAATGTCCTATCTAATCGGGTTAATGGATGAGCCAAAGAAAATATTAGCAAAACAGTTATACGACTTAAATCGCTCCCCCCTCAAGTTACTAAACAGCGACCTATTTAAGCAGCGCCAACAAGCTAGTTATGCTTTTTTGCTGACCAGCATTAAACGCTTAGCAGCAAAGGATATTAACTTAGGGCTGAAAGCATACTCAGTCTATGAGAATAAAATTCCTTTTACACAGTTAGAAAAAGAGAGTTTAAAAAAATATTTTATTTCCCGTATTTTAATCAATAATGACACAGATAAGTTTGCATGGTTAGATAAAGAGCTTACCCTTTTAGGGGACAGTCAATTAATTGAGCGGCGTATTCGCTATGCTATTAAATTAGATAACTGGCACGATATTGAATATTGGATAGCGCAATTACCCCCATCCCAACAACAAGATAGAAAATGGCAATATTGGCAAGCGCGCGTATTGGAAAATAAACAACAGCAGTCGCAAGCAAGAAAGTTGTATCAAAAGATAGCTTCTCAACGCACTTACTACGGTTTTTTAGCTGCACAAAAATTGAATTTAGATTATCAGTTTAATGCGCAAATAGTGACCGGAACGGGTCTGGATTTATCGCATTTACAACCTCAGCTGGCACATATTGAAGCGCTCTATTTTCATCAGTATATACACTTACTCAAACGTGAGTGGGATGCGTTGCTGGTCCAGCAAAATTACTCGCTACAGCGGCAATTAGGTTTATATGCATTTCAAAAGGGCTGGGCGCACCTTTCTGTGCTGGCAAGTATTCGCTCTAAAAGCTGGGACGCCCTGAATATTCGTTTTCCAGAAGTAAGATCTCAACCGTTTTCAGATAATGCCAATAAATATCAAATTGATAGCAGCTATATTTACGCTATTACCCGGCAAGAAAGTTCTTTTGATGAGTTTGCTCGTTCACCTGTCGGAGCACGTGGCTATATGCAGTTAATGCCAAATACAGCGGCTGAGACGGCAAAAAAAATAGGTTTGAAAGAGTATAAGGAACAAAAACAATTAACGCAGGGAGCTATCAATATACAGTTAGGAACAGCCTATTTCGATAGCCTGCTAACACGTTATAAAGGTAATCGAATTCTGGCAACTGCTGCCTATAATGCGGGCCCCCATCGCGTTGATCGCTGGCAAGGTAATAACGAAGGAAGGGCTAAGCAGGGTCTAACGATGGACAGCTGGGTGGAAACGATACCTTATAAAGAAACGCGACGTTATGTAAAAAATGTCCTGGCGTATAACGTTATTTACCAGCATATTTTAGAAAAGCCGCTTGAGTTTCTTACCCCTGCCGAGCTTAATGCGCGTTTTTAATCAGCATACGTTTTGAGTCTGTTTTAAATTATGCTTATCTACCAGCATTGATCGTTATTTGTGCTGCCATTGCTGGTGTGTGCGCTGTCTTGATTAATAAACAGTGTCTTACATGCCGCTTCGTCATTAGCCTGTGTGGTGCCACTTTTAGCGACCGCTTTCATCACATAGGTTGTCATACCTGCTGACACCACTGAAAATGTATAATAACTATGAGTTGCGGGCAGACCCAGATCGGCTTCCAGATCTGAATAGCTGGGAGTTAAGATATGCAAACTGGTTTGTTTTAGTTGCGCTTTTATCAATTCGGCTTTGGCATCAGCACGACGCGCTTTAATCATATGAGACTGGTAGGATGGATAGGCAATACTGGTGAGTATGCCAATAATCGCGATCACAATTAAGAGTTCAATTAACGTAAAACCTTGTGTTTTCTTCATAAAACACCCCACCCCTATGCCGTTAAGTTACCTAATCTACCTGGAATAGTGTAGATCTTTATTATCAAAGCAACATAGTTTTATTAATCGTTAATAGCCTTTTTAGGCTAAACTTTAACTTATTGATAAATGAGCTCCCGCTAAAAAATATAAATAAGGAGTGATTATGAAGCACCGTCTTCCCTTTTCAAAAGGCCTTACTCTGATAGAGCTGCTGGTGGCCGTTTCAGTTATTGCTATTTTGCTGGCAATCGGTATCCCTTCCTACAAAACGTTCTTTGATCGCGACCGGTTGGAAGGGGGAGCCACTGCACTTTACTTTATGCTTAATTTATCCAAAACCGAATCGATCAAACGTAATAGCGATATCTATCTGAAGATAACCGCGGGAAATGATTGGTGTGTCGGGTCAAATGAAGGCGATGCAGTATGTGATTGTAATAGTAAGGGGAGCTGTGATGCTGCGATTAGCCATAATGAATATAAAAATTTAACGCTGCTATCGAATTACAGCGTTCCTTATTACGATCGTGTCCGTGGCTCGTTTAATGAACCCAATGGGCTATTTAAATTACGCTCGGAAAGCGCGGGAGAAATACGCCTAAATGTGAATTTTCTTGGGTCAGTGCGTATCTGTGGGGTTGATGGTGTATTAGGGCTAAACGGTTGTTGATTAGCTAAATAACTGTTTTATTACATTCAGCGTATTATTTATTTTTTTGCTGTTTGTCGGGGTAATGAAGACAGTGTCATCTCCGGCTATCGTGCCTAAAATACCTTCTGTTTTACCAATAGAATCTAACAAACGAGCGATTAATTGCGCCGCCCCAGGGCTAGTGTGAATGACAATGAGATTATCATTGTAATCAATATCTAGGACAAGATTTTTTAATGGGCTTGTTGTCGCCGGGATACCCAGCTCTGCAGGTAGGCAGTAAACCATCTCTCCTTTGGTATTTCTGGTGCGCACCGCACCCGACTTGCTGAGCATTCGAGAAACCTTTGATTGGTTAATATTATGAAAACCAGCTTGCTGTAATGCCTCGACTATCTCTCCTTGAGAGCTTAATCGCTCTTTAGTTAATAAGGCTTTAAAAAAGTCCATTAATTCAGTTGGTTGTTTCATATTAAAATTACTCTATTAGTTCAGGTGCGAATTGCTGGGGCTATGATAATTAATACTGAATAATTATCAACAAATAAATTGTCAAAATAACTGCATAATTATTCATCTTAAAATCAGCGATTGAAATTAAACAATGATTAAATTATTACTGCAGCCAGCGCTGTGAAGTGCCATGCAAAAGAACTAAAACTAAAAGGCAACGCGGGTTTTGTTGCTGGCGCTTGGATTTTATAGAGGATTTTTTCCCGTTTTTTATTGCTAATAAAAGAAATCAAATTTTAGCCTGAAGATTATTTTTGCAGGTCGCAAAGAACGAAGGTATTTTAGCTTGTATATTTCCTCAGAAAGTAAGCGTTACCTCTCTTAAATATGACTAACCTTATAAGTTAGCTTTACCTTGATCACAATCATTTAACATTTTCAACATTAGTCGTTATTTATCACTAAAATATACTGAAATAATTATATGAATAATTAACTTGTGGAGATACTTATGAAAGTTGCTGTTCTTGGTGCCGCTGGTGGGATTGGACAAGCCCTTGCGTTATTGTTAAAGCTTGATTTGCCGGAAAATTCATCCTTATCACTTTATGATCTTGCGCCAGTTACACCTGGAGTCGCGAAAGATTTAAGTCATATCCCAACCAGTGTGCAAGTGGATGGTTATGCAGGAGATGATCCAACCCCCGCGCTCGAAGGCGCAGATGTCGTCTTGATAGCAGCGGGTGTGGCACGTAAACCGGGTATGGATCGTGACGATCTGTTTCACATTAATGCTTCTATTATCCAAAAATTAGTCTCTAAAGTTGCACAGGTCGCACCGGAAGCGTGTATAGGAATTATTACCAATCCGGTTAATACAACCGTTGCTATCGCATCCGAAGTGCTGAAAAAAGCAGGTGTATATAATAAAAAGAAACTGTTCGGCATTACCACCTTAGATGTTATCCGTGCAGAGGATTTTGTAGCGGAGAAAACCGGCCTTCCCGCTGAACATGTGCGTGTAAATGTTATTGGTGGTCACAGTGGAACGACTATCTTGCCTGTGCTGTCGCAAGTGCAAGGGGTTGCGTTTAGCGAACAAGAGGTGATAGAACTGACTGAACGCATCCAAAATGCAGGTACAGAAGTCGTCAATGCAAAAGCGGGTGGCGGTTCGGCAACGCTTTCAATGGCGCGAGCCGCGTCTATTTTTGGTGTGAATCTTGTGCAAGCGCTTTTAGGTAAACAGGGCATTATTCAAAATGCTTATGTCGATGGCGATAATTCATGCTCTCCATTTTTTACTCAGCCGCTGCTATTAGGCAGGAATGGCATTGAACGTGTTTTACCCTTTGGAGATTTAAGCCCTTTCGAAGAGCAGAAAAAACAAGAGATGCTGAGTGTTTTACATGCGGATATTCAAAAAGGTATTGATTTTGTTAAAAATAACAACTAAAAATGGAGTTTGATTAACAGTTTACAAAACCAGTTAATAATGCGGTTTATTTTTATACCTATACTTAGCTTTCATTAACTGGTTATAAAGAGAGTAAAAATGAATGTTTCTGAGGTGATGACCACGCGTGTGGCAACGGTGGAGATGGATGATAAATTAACTGTTGTTAAAGAGATTCTTGATTGTGCTCCTTTCCGACATTTATTAGTTATCGAAGATAATCAATTACAAGGCGTGATTAGTGATCGTGACCTATTGCGTTGCTTGAGTCCTTTTTTAGGCACTGCTGCAGAATCAGTACATGATAAAACGACTATTAATCAGCGCGCTCATCAAATCATGACTCGCTCACCTATTACCATTAACCCTAAACTATCTATTCATGATGCATTAGTTTTAATGTTAGACAATAAAATTGGTTGCCTACCTGTATTAGAGAACGGTTTGATTAAAGGTATCTTTACTTGGCATGATGGCGTGCGGGCTTTATTGGCTTAGTTTCCCTATATTATCAAATGAAATAATAAATTCTTTTTTAGTGTTTTAACTAATCTAAAGTTTTCTTTATAGTGTTCACACTTCTAAATTAAACTGAGTTCTAAGATGGATTACTTACCAATTTTTGCCAAGTTAGAAAACCGACCCTGTCTTGTTGTTGGAGGTGGTGAGATTGCTTTACGTAAAGTAAATCTATTACTTAAAGCAGGGGCTGATGTGACTGTCTGCGCGCCGCAATTTCATGATCAGCTTTTAGAAAAAGCAGAGGCCAAACAGCTAAAAACAGTTCAGCACCATTTTACTGCCGATCTTTTAATAGGCAAATGGTTGGTGATTGCCGCAACAGATCAAAAATTGGTAAATAAGCAAGTTGCGGATGCCGCAAATGAATTACAGCTATTAGTTAATGTTGTCGATGCACCTCAGCTTTCTAGTTTTATTATGCCCTCCATTGTGGATCGTTCGCCGATAATTGTCGCCATCTCAAGTGGCGGTAACGCGCCCGTTTTAGCGCGTTTAATACGTGAACGTTTAGAGACATTACTACCAATGCATTTGGGACGTTTGGCGGCTATTTCAGGTGAGTTTCGCCACCGTGTGAAAAAAGTGATTAAAAACGTCTCATTACGCCGTCGTTATTGGGAAAAGCTCTTTGCTAACGGACGCTTAGGCGCGCTATTAGAAAAAGGGCAAACGGATAACGCAATTAAGTTGATGGAGAGCAGTTTAACGGAGGATATTGTCTCTGGTGAAGTTGCCTTGGTCGGCGCAGGACCCGGCGACCCCTCATTACTTACCTTAAAAGCATTGCAGCTAATGCAGCAAGCTGATGTGGTGCTCTACGACAGATTAGTCTCGGCAGAGATATTGGATTTAGTGCGCAGAGATGCAGATCTAATTTCCGTTGGAAAACATGCGGGAAATCATGAAGTAACACAGAGTCGAACCAATGAAATGCTGGTCGAGTATGCGCGACAAGGTAAAAAAGTCGTACGTCTAAAAGGTGGCGATCCATTTATTTTTGGTCGCGGTGGCGAGGAGCTCGAAGAGCTTGTTGAAGCGGGTATCGCTTTTCAAGTTGTCCCGGGAATAACGGCGGCTTCTGGGTGCAGCGCCTATGCAGGTATTCCGCTTACCCATAGAGATTTTTCACAGTCAGTCACCTTTGTAACTGGGCACTGCAAACAAGGAGGGAAGGAACTTAACTGGCAAGCATTGTCTGTTAGCAATCAAACGCTGGTGGTATATATGGGATTAATTCAATCGAGTGAGATACAAACTCAACTACTGCGTTTCGGCCGTTCAAAAGATACACCAGTGGCATTGATTAATAAAGGCACCTGCCCAGATCAGCATGTGCTGCTTGGTAAGCTGTCTGAATTAGTGCAACTTTCTGCTGGCATGCAGGGCCCAACGCTGATGATTATTGGGGAAGTGGTCAACTTGGCAAACAAACTGGCTTGGTTTAATCCTGAAACCAACCAAAAAACTTCACGTGATCCTTTTTTAGTGAATCTTAACTAGCGCTAATTAAGCACAAATAAAAAGGCGAGTACCCGTAAGAGGTACTCGCCTTTACAATCTTTAAAATGTGATATAAACGCCATAATTGTGGCGTGTTATCTATTTCTAATGACTCCGCATAATTACTTTATTCTCATCTGTCTATACTATAATTTGTTTGATTGTTTTTTTATTTAAATTATATTATAAAAATAAGGAGAATTTATTATGTTGCACGATAGCGAACGGCATATTAGTCATCTTACTAAGGAGACTTATGCGGTTATTTTAGCGGGAGGGCGTGGTAGTCGTCTGTTTGAGTTGACTAATTGGCGTGCTAAACCAGCCGTATATTTTGGTGGTAAATTTCGTATTATAGACTTCCCGTTATCAAACTGTTTTAACTCAGGTGTTTGCCGTGTTGGTATTGCAACGCAATATAAATCACATTCCTTAATCCGCCATATTAACCGTGGCTGGGGGGCGTTTAAGACTGATCTATCCGAGTTTGTTGAAATATTACCAGCATCGCAACGCTACGGGGATGATTGGTATGTGGGGACCGCTGATGCCGTATATCAAAATTTGGATATTATTCGTGGTCAGAAGGCTAAGTATATTTTGATTTTATCTGGTGATCATGTGTACCGCATGGATTACGGAATGCTGTTAGCTCAACATGCAAATAATAATTCAGATATGACTGTCTGCTGTGTTGAAACAACAACAGAAGAGGCGGCAGGTAGCTTTGGGGTGATGACAGTCAACGCGGACAATAAAGTTATCGCATTTGATGAAAAACCTGCTGTACCGAACGAAATACCGGGGAAGCCAGGGCAATGTTTAGCTTCAATGGGGAATTATGTTTTCAATGCAGATTTTTTATTTGAGCAATTAATAAAAGATGCTACGAATACAAGCTCTAGCCATGATTTCGGACATGATATCATCCCCGCAATAATCCACGATCATAATGTCTTCGCCTTTGCCTTCAAAGATCCTAATAGTGCGAACCAACCTTACTGGCGAGATGTTGGTACAATTGATTCTTTTTGGGAAGCAAATATGGAGTTGGTTGAACCTAAACCGCAATTCGATTTGTATGATAAAAGCTGGCCAATTTTCTCATATCAAGAGCAACTCCCACCTGCTAAATTTATTTTTGATAATGCCCAGCGCCGAGGCTGTGCGCTAGATTCAACCGTTTCCAGCGGGTGTGTTATCTCAGGCGCTACAGTTCGTAAATCATTGTTATATTCAAGTGTTCATGTTCACTCATACAGCCTTGTTGAGCAGTCGGTGTTAATGCATGAAAGTGATATTGGTGAGCACTGTAAATTGTTCCGCGTTATTGTCGATACTAAGTGCCATATCCCGGCGGGCCTAATCATCGGTTATGACAGAGATCAAGATATAGCAAATGGTTTCCGTGTTTCAGAAAAGGGGATCACCCTTGTCACAAGAGATATGCTTAGGGCTTTAGCTGCAAAGCAGCATGCTTGAAACGAGCAGCCAGGATGATCCGCGTTGTTTAAAATATCTTATGGTAAAATAGATAAACTGCGTAATATTAGTCATGGAGTGGAAAATAAAAGAGTTGCTTTAGCAGCTCTTTTTTCAGGTGGTTTAAAAAGAACAAATTTACAGCCGCACTGCAATTCCCGTGTTTTCACCAGAAACAGGGAACTATTCTCTCTTTCTGCATCTATTTTTTTGTTAACTGGATCTAACTTCTTGATGAAGTAAATATAAAGGAGTAACCTTGTTAACAATTGCAAATAATTAATGTGTACTTTTTGTGGGTTGATGGGATTAACCGGCCTCATAATGTGTTACCTGTAATTACGCCCATCAGAGTAGTGTGAAATGAATAATGCAACTATCATATTTACAGCTTCAACAAGCATCACATTTGCAGTATCTTTTGTTTTTGGGTAATACTTGTCAGGTATGACTTCAGCAGTTAGAACCGACGAGTATATAGAAAAGCAGTTCACAGATAAAAAATTGCACAAGACAACAAATCTTACCCCAGTAATCAACAACCATAGATTGATGTTGATTACTCAGTTTATGAATACTTATAGCAAAAGTGTCGAGATCGTTCGGCTCACAATACTGAAGTAAATGACCGACGTTCAAAGCAAATTCACCTGTCATTCAAATGGTTGCTGTTTGCGTCAATGCCTATGTTGTTTGTTTCGATTGTTATTTTCATAGCTTATGACTTGGATGTTTCTTCGCTTTGATAAGAGATCCCTCTTGTTGATTCGTCGCTAGCAGTCGAGCTCAATGGTATAAAAAAGAATGAGAGCTGTTAAATTTATCACTTACACAGGAAGTAAAAAATAGTGTCAAAAGTTGAAGGTAATTATCTCCCGCCGCAACCAGCAGATCGTCTTCGTATGATTAACGAAGCTCCCAGTAAAAAAAAAGCAGCTAACAATTCATTTAAAAGGACTAATAATAGCGGGCTATCGCACTTCGCTTCTATTTTAGCCGACAATTTTCGCAAGTTATTAAGGTGCCATACGAACTTAACCTAAGGATCAACTATGTTATATAAATATCCATTTTCATCCATTGAAGAGAAAAGTAAATTATCAGTTTGGAATAAGGGGCGAAAGATCATTCAAGATGGTAAAGAATTTGAACCTTCAATATGGCGATGGGACATGTGTGGAAACGTAATGAAATTTTCAGAACATGGGAATACCAGTTCAAAAAATGGCTGGGAGATTGACCATATAGAGCCTACCGCTCTTGGTGGAAAAGATGATCTTAGTAACCTTCAACCTTTACAATGGGGAAATAACCGCGAAAAAAGCGACACTTATCCCTGGTTTTGTTAGTCAATTTTTACGCCGCGTAGCAATGGCAATTAGAGCAGAATAATGTATGGAATATCCCCTTATTAGATAAAGTCATAAAAGAGCGTTTTAAAAATGGTTATCCCGCTAGGAAAACTATTTCAAATCACTTCGCTTATAGCGGTTTTGATTCAGGGCTTCATGTTTAGATAGACGGTATAGCGTATATCAAAAAAGCAAGCGAGCGTTGCTAGTGCAGTATCCGATTTAAATGATGAAGATGCTACTTCATTGAATTTCACTTTGTAGAGCAATGGTTTTGGTTTTAAGTGAAAGTCAAAACCGGTAAAAATCGTCAATCTACGCACCAGTGTTGGTGGCGTTGGATCTCTATATAACTATCTTTTTAAATGTGAGGGTGGTTGAATATTTAGCATTAACTTTTCGATGAAAAATTAATTCTAAATAGTGTTATTGATTAGGAGTTAATATGTCTGATATTCAGCGTAATGAAAAACAAGAAGTAACAATTGTAGATATAAAAATGCCATTTATCTCTATGGTTGTCTTTCTGGTCAAATTAGCAATTGCATCAATCCCGGCCTTTATCATATTGTCTTTTATTTTTATGATATTAAGCATGTTATTTGGCGGTCTCTTCCATGGTATGGGGATGGGAATGGGGCGTTATTAACTTTTTCAGAACTACTGAACCAGTGTAAGCCAATGGACGTTTTGCTCGCACTGTTTTGCTAAAAGAAAAAATAGTAAAAGATCGTCAATCTCAAACCGCCAGTGTTTGCGGCGCTATGCATATAAGAGTCGTGTTTAATTATGTCTGATATTCAAAAAACATATGATGAGATGTGGGTGAATGCAATTCAGTGCATTAAAGATGATAAGTATGAGATAGATAATTTAATGAACTCTTCTGAAGATACTCGAAGGGGAGTGTCAGTTTTATCTTATCTTAGTCATCCTCTTGGGGTCGCAATATGCGAATTATTAGATGAATTGAAGGGGATCGAACCAGAGCAATATTATTACCCCACTAATGAATTTCATTTGACCATATTATCAATCATCACCTGCGTTGAAGACTTTAAACTATCAGATATCGATGTGAAAGCATATTCGGATGCATTTGAGCTGGCAGTGAAAGAGATTGGTCCGCTTAAAATCAGGTATTCGGGTGTTACTGCGTCACCATCTTGTATTTTAATTCAAGGTTTTCCTGATAATGATCAGCTGCATTTTTTACGTGACAAACTTCGGTTGAGTTTCAAAAAAGCGAATCTTCATACGACCATTGATTTAAGGTATAAAATATCTACAGCACATTCAACGGTAGTCCGGTTCAGAGCACCACTGCGAAAAAGGGATGAATTCATAGACGTGCTTTCCAAGTACAGAAAAACTGATTTCGGTACACTTAAAGTGGATAGGTTGGAGCTGGTGTTTAATAATTGGTATCAAGCCTTGTCGGTGACCAAACCCTTATCTGTCTGTGAACTCCGCACTACCAAATAACAGCATACAACTCAAATCCATAACAACGCGCCATTGTGTGCTGTGTTGTATACTAAAAACATTACATTTATTTCAACTATAGGGGATCAACATGGCAACAGACTCAGGAACTACAATGAAAATTTTGGGGATTATCCTAGCCGTTTTAGGAATTGGTCTTGCAATATGGGGGTATCAATTATCTGATTCTATTGGATCACAAGTAACGCAAGCTGTTACAGGTTCAGATACAGATAAGGTAATGACTTTATACATTACTGGTGCTGTCAGTCTTGTTGTTGGTCTCTATCTTTTGGTAAAAAACTAATATTGGAGGCAATATGGATATTATTAGCTTAATAATTTTTTTAGCTGTCGGCGCACTGGCTGGATGGCTTGCTGGTAAAATAATTAAGGGAAGAGGATTTGGTGTCATAGGCAATATTATTGTGGGAATTGTTGGTGCTGTATTGGGGGGCTTTTTATTCGGTGTGCTCGGCATAACAACCGGCGGTTTATTAGGCTCTATAATTATGGCGACTATTGGCGCAGTTATTTTATTATTTTTAATTCGTTTAGTTAAGAGAGCTTAGCTCAATAGCAGCATACAAGACAATCAAACTGGTATTGCTTGCGGTGAGGCATGGTGCAACATCAACGCAATAAAACGGAGAGCACAATGAGCAAGAAAGAACAGTATAAACAGAAGATGCATGCCCAGTTGGACGAATGGGAAGCTGAGATCGACAAATTTAAGGCTAAGGCGTCTGGAGCCAGTGCTAATGTACAACTGGAGTTGAACAAGGAGATTCACGCACTGAAAGGCAAGATAGATCAAGTAAATATTAAGCTCGCTGAACTTGCGGATGCGAGCGAAGATGCGTGGGGGTCAATCAAAGAGGGAGTAGATTCCGCCAAGGATTCGCTAAAGGCTGCCATTAGTGATGCAAAAGCGAAGTTCAAAAAATAATAGTATCTGCCTAACGCTTCGCTTTCAACGGACGACGCTATATCGCCACCGCTGAACCGGAGCGTTATATACATTGAGTCAAACTAAAATTTCATGTTTTAGTAGAGGATATAATGAGTAATTCAAGTAATTCAAGTAATTCAAGTATTTCATTAATGAGAATGATTTTTTCAAAAGTACTCACGCTGATCTTTTTTGGATTGGCTATCGTTATTGTCTTGTCATTATTTATTCACGTTGTGGAAGGTATACTCAATAAATCCGATATCACCGAGGTTTTGTTAAGTAGTATCAATACTGGCATTATTGCGTTGGCGGTTTTTGAGTTAGCCTTGATTATCAATAAAGAATATTCAGGTCCTATTGAAGACAATGATAAGGATGCTGTCGCCATTTTACGGGGAATGCTGCCTCGGTTTATCGGAACTGTTTGCGTTGCTTTATCTCTGGAGGGGTTGATTATGGTCATTAAATATAGTCAATTGGATTTGGCTGGTAATTTATACTATCCAGTAGCCATCATTATCAGTACGGCATTGCTTTTATCCGCATTAGGTCTTTTCTTACACTTAACAGACAACCAAAGTTAAGCATATATAAGGTAACTGTGTCTGGTTTTTTATTTTGAATAAATAGAAGCGCGTCTTAGCTATTTAAAAAAACACCCGATATTGCTATCGAGTGTTTTAATAGAAGCCCTTTCCCATTTATGCAAAGAACGTTTTTGTAGCCTTGCTTAGCAAAATGGGAAACCGTAAAAATTTTAGTCTCGCATCTTATAAAATTTGTAGCTAAATCTGGTTATTTAATATTGATATAAGACTAAGCGGGTTGATTTACTTTCTCTGTTGATTCTTTAAAAACAAAAACAGCGATAATTAACGCAGCAAATGTGGGTAGGAACCATGCCATACCTTTATCGAATAGTGGTAAAAAGGCAAAGTTTTGCATATTCACGCCAGCAACTTTTAAACCATCCAATAGACCAAAGAACAGTGCAATAGACATAACAAAACGGTAGCTCAGTTTTTTCTTGCTAATAAAGCTATCCAATAATGTTAAGCCAACCAACGCAATAGCAACTGGGTAGAGTATAAATAAGACGGGTACAGATAAACTGATTAATTGGCTTAAACCGATATTCGTAACTAACGCACACAACGTACAGTTTATGATCACTAATAATTTTCTGTTCCAATTAGGTTTCAGGGTGACTAAAAACTCAGACATTGCACTCACTAGGCCAACTGCCGTGGTTAAACAAGCCAAGCCAACGACTAAAGACAATAGAATTAAACCGGGTGTATTAAATAGCGCTTGTACATAGAGGGTAATTATCTCGCCACCATTGCTTACATTAGCTGCAATTCCCTGACTGGTTGCACCTAAATAGAAAAGTGATACATAAACAAAGGTTAACCCTAGCGCTGCAATACTACCTGCCATAATAAGGTATTTATATTGCGCTTTTTTATCATCAATACCTTTTGATTTGATGACATTAATAATTAACATACCAAACACTAAAGCACCTAAGGTATCCATGGTGTTATACCCTTCTAAAAATCCCTTCGTAAACGGGCTATGGATATATTCCTGAGTCGCATTACCTAAATCAGCAAGTGGGTTGATAAATACAGATGCCGATAAAATAACCAATAAAATAATCAATAAAGGCGTGATCACTTTACCAATCATATCCAATAATTTACCCGTTGATAGCGACAAGTAGCCAGCGATTAAAAAGAACACGATAGAGAAAACTGCTAAACTGGCAGGCCCGGGATTATCTAAAAATGGATTAACAGAGATTTCATAAGCCACCAATGCAGCCCTTGGCGTCGCAAAACTTGGACCGATAACAATAAATACCGCTAACGCTAATAAAGTAGCGATTTTACTTGGTAGATATTTCGCCATATCGACAATACCACCACCCGCTTTCGCGACAGCAATTAAACTAATCAGTGGCAGTCCAACAGCTGTAATCAAAAAACCAAATGTTGCTAGTGTTAAATGCTCTCCCGCCATTGCGCCCGCTAGTGGTGGGAAAATGATATTACCCGCCCCTAAGAAGAAGGCAAAGTTCATAAATCCTAAAGCGAGTATATCAAAGCTTGATAAACGATTTTTCATTCAATATTCCTGTTGCATTTGATTCGTTAAAAAGAGGTAAACTGTCAATGCACTGAAATATTTATGCGTCATCCATAAGGTAAGAATTTATGTGCGAACAAACCTACTTAATCTGTAGCTCGTTAAATAAGTCATTATATTAGAGCGAAGAGGTATTGTTTTACCATAATTTGATTGATTTACTAGGCTTACAATACTGCAAAAACAGCGCTCAAGTTTAAGTGAAAAGTTAATCATAAAGGGCGGGTGGGTAATGATGCAAAAAAGATGGTTATTTACGCAGTATGAAAAAGCATTAAAAATGAACAGGTTGCTAATTAACAAGAACAATATGGGATCTCATACAATAAATTATGCAACATATGGACTGCATAAGTATTTGAAAAATGAGATTAAACGAAAATAAAAAACAAAGGTTTGTGGGTTTATGTTTTATTAAATAATGACATGAAAGCGGCCGGGTAATTTCCAAGCTTGATCACTCATTAGTTAGTTTCTGACCCTGTAGTTTTATACAGAGCATTTTAGTAGACTCGATCGTTTTGAACTTAATCTGAAGGCAAAGGTTGCTCCATTGCATTACGCTCTACATTTTTAGTATGAGGATAAAATAAAAAATCAGCATGATACAGACTGAGTGACTAAAGTTAGCACTGATAACGGCAGGACCTCTATCTCGACGAATCCATCTCTGGATATGTTCATTAAATTAACTTTTCCGGGTTGAGTAGCTGAGCAAGATAATCACCATCCAAATCGGTCATCTCTTTAGCAACCTCCAGAATCGGTCGCTTTTCGGCATAGGCTCGCTTGGCAATCTCAGCCGCTTTGTTATAACCTATCTCTTTATTTAGCGCAGTAACCAAAATGGGGTTACGCAGTAAACTCTCTTCAATTTTTTCACTATTAACCGTAAAATCAGCAATAGTTTCCATCAGTGCCCCACATCCCCCCGTCAGTAATTGAATGCTTTGTAATAGATTAAAGGCAATCACCGGCAACATCACATTCAGCTGAAAGTTGCCAGAGCCGCCCGCCAGTGTAATTGTTGTGTCGTTACCAATCACCTGAACGGCAGCCATAGCGACCGCTTCCGGCAATACCGGGTTGATTTTTCCGGGCATAATACTGCTGCCAGGTTGCAGCGGTTTTAGACTAATTTCAGCCAGTCCCGCCAATGGTCCACTGTTCATCCAGCGCAAATCGTTGGCTATTTTCAGTAACGCTACCGCTAAAGTTTTAAGCTGCCCCGAAACCTCAACGGCTGTATCCTGACTGCTTAGCGCGCCGAAAAAATTATCTGCCCTGTAAAATGTGCTGCCGCTCAAAGTTGATAATTGCTCGGCGAATAAAACGGCAAATTCGCTTGGCGCATTGACCCCCGTTCCAACCGCGGTGGCGCCTTGGGCTATCTGACATAACCGCTTCTGACTATCCACTATTCGGCTTACCGCCAGCGTTAACTGCGATCGCCAGCCGGAAAGCTCCTGGGCAAAACTGAGTGGCATGGCGTCCATTAAATGAGTACGACCGGTTTTAAGAGAGCCGCTCAGAGTTTGCTCTTTTTTTAAAATAACTTTTTGTAACTCATCAAGCGCCGGTAACAATTGCTGCTCTAATGCGAGTTGGGCGCTAAGGTGAATGGCGGTCGGGATCACATCGTTACTGCTCTGGCTGCAATTGACCGCATCATTGGGATGAACCTTTCGCTTAAGTTGCTTGCCCGCCAGATTTGCGATCACTTCATTGGCGTTCATATTGGTGCTGGTTCCCGAACCGGTTTGGAACAGATCCAGTGGAAATTGATCAACATGATTGCCCTCGGCCAGTTCCATCGCGGCGTTAAAAATAGCCTCGGCCAATTGCGGATCGAGCAAACCAAGTTTTCCATTTACTTTAGCGGCGCAGGCTTTGATCAGACCGAGACTTTTGATAAAAAGCGGCGGCATAAGCAAATTGCTAATATTAAAATTATCTATCGCGCGTTGAGTTTGAGCGCCATATAACGCCTCTAGAGGAACTTGAATCTCACCTAAACTATCCTTTTCAGTGCGGTATTTTGAACTCATTGCTCTTTCCTCTAGTAAAATTTAAGATGCCTTGCCTATGTACTAATATAATGCAAAGACATAAAAAACTAGACCTTTAAGCTTTTTCACCACAGAGAACACAGAGTTTTGGGATTCGAGTTGCGAGCCTTTAGGCTTTTAACTTTTATCTTAAACCAAAAACCTCAGTATTCTCGTTGTCCACTGTGGTGAAATATTGTTTAGTCTTTAGTCTCGCAACTCGAAGTTAACCCTCTGAAACTATTCGGTTAAGTACATAAGTGAGTACGCCTCCCGCGCGATAATAATCAACCTCAACGGCCGTATCGAGCCGAGACAACAATTTAATTTGACGCTGTTCACCGGACGGATAATGAATAATGGCGTTGAGCTTTTGATTGGCACTCATATCACTCTCTAAACCAATAATGTCGAACGATTCATCACCGCTTAACTGCAATGATTTACGATCCTCGCCCTCCATAAACTGTAAGGGTAATACGCCCATTCCAGCGAGATTAGAACGATGGATCCGCTCGAAACTCTCGGCAATGACGGCTTTGACACCAAGCAGTAAGGTTCCTTTGGCGGCCCAGTCCCGACTCGATCCTGTTCCATATTCTTGACCGGCAATAACGACACTGGCTCTTTTTTCCTGCTGATAACTCATAGCAGCGTCAAAGATAAACATTGCTTGCGATTGCCCCTGCAAATGGGTGTAACCGCCTTCTTTATCCGGTGTCATCTCATTACGAATGCGAATATTACCAAAGGTACCGCGCATCATTATCTGATGATTGCCGCGTCGTGAGCCGTAAGAGTTAAAATCTGTGTCATCAATGCCATGGTCTCGCAAATATTGAGCGGCAGGGCTGTCTTTGGGAATGGCACCTGCGGGGGAAATATGATCAGTTGTAACCGAATCTCCGAGCATAACCAGAATAGGTGCATCAATAATATTACTAAAATTATCGCGATATTGTGATTCAAAAAAGGGTGGTCGTTGAATATAGGTGGACTCTTCGGAAAACTGATAATCAGCGTCTTCTCCGGACTGGATTGCCTGCCACTCTTTATCGCCGTCAAATACGGCGCTATAGCGCTTTTCGAACATCTGATGAGTAACACTTTCTAACAACTCGGCGATTTCCGTGTTACTCGGCCAGATATCTTTTAAATAGACCTTTTCGCCATCACTTCCCGTTCCTATCGGATCCTGACTGAGATCGATGCGAGTGGTGCCGGCCAGAGCAAAGGCCACCACTAAAGGAGGTGATGCTAACCAGGAAGCTTTAACCTGTGGATGAATTCGTCCTGCAAAATTACGATTACCTGACAAGACAGCACAAACGATAAGATCGTTTTCCTCAATACAATCCTGGACCGGTTTTGGTAAAGGGCCTGAATTGCCGATACAGGTAGTACAACCATAACCCACCAGATTAAAGCCGAGTGTATCGAGTGATTGTTGTAATCCGGTTGCCACAAGATAATCGGTCACTACTCGTGATCCGGGGGCAAGTGAGGTTTTAACCCAGGGTTGTTTAACCAACCCTTTTGCCACGGCTTTTTTCGCCAGCAGTCCTGCTGCCAGCATCACTGCAGGATTGGAGGTGTTAGTGCAAGAGGTAATGGCGGCGATCACCAGTGAGCCATGATGGAGCGATTGATCACTGTCATTGAGAGGAAAACCAGTGGTCTTTTGCTGACCCTTTCCATTGAGATCAATAAAGTCGTCGGTCGCGGTTTTTAACTGGCGCATAGGGACTCTGTCCTGCGGCCGGTCTGGTCCTGCAAGGTTGGGTTCAATATCGCTCATATCAAGAGATAAAGTATCGGAAAAATCAGCCTTTGGGGTGGTTTCATCAAGCCACATCCCCTGCACTTTACAATACGCTTCAACCAGATCAATGGTTTGCTGGTCACGCCCCGTCAATTTCAAATAATTCAGCGTTTGCTGATCGACCGGGAAAAATCCGCAGGTAGCACCATATTCCGGTGCCATATTGGCAATGGTCGCGCGCTCTGCCAAGGGTAAATAAGCAAGACCGGCACCATAAAATTCGACAAATTTTCCGACTACACCGTGCGCTCTTAGCATTTGCACAACCTGTAGCACCAGATCCGTCGCAGTGATCCCTTCTGCCAATTTACCTGTCAGTTCAAATCCGACAACATCGGGGATCTGCATTGAAATGGGTTGCCCAAGCATGACCGCCTCGGCCTCAATCCCACCAACGCCCCAGCCTAAAACGCCCAGACCATTAATCATGGTGGTATGGCTGTCAGTACCAACCAGCGTATCAGGATAGACCAGACACTCATCACCGGCTGTTTCACTCCATACAACTTTAGCCAGATATTCAAGATTAACCTGATGACAAATCCCGGTGCCGGGAGGTACGACACTGAAATTTTCAAACGCCTGTTGCCCCCACTTTAAAAACTCATAACGTTCTTTATTTCGGGACATTTCGATAGCCACGTTTTCATCAAAAGCGGATTTACTCGAAAATTTGTCAACGTTAACCGAATGGTCGATTACCAGATCAACTTTGGCCAAGGGGTTGATTTTTTGTGGGTCAAGGCCCTCTTTAACTAATGCATTACGCATCGCAGCAAGATCCACAACTGCCGGTACACCGGTAAAATCCTGCATTAACACGCGGGCAGGCTGATAGCTAATTTCTGTCGTACTGCCTCGGCCTCGACTGCTGGCGAGCGCTTCAATTTCTTTTCTGCTATCACCATCATCCTGCTGATGGCGTAATAAATTTTCCAGCAAAACTTTGATTGAGACGGGCAAGCGCGTTATCGAATTGTCACCCGCTAGTTCGCCTCTATT
>NZ_JBLIEK010000034.1:0-34873 GCF_047632995.1 Psychromonas sp. | reverse complement strand
AGTTGACCGCAAAAGCCATTAATTCTTGATTTTGCGTTTGATTTTTTGCATCAATTCGCAATAAGGTGTGGCCGAACATTGAAGATGGGCTATTCATAAAGGCTGTTGGAAACACTAAAGTAATGCCAGCAGGATTAATTGTTTCTTTCCATTTTTGTATTTCAGGGCAGTTCAAATCTGGCCAAACATTAGCCACGTTGTCACGCAGCCAAAGATAACGAGCCGGATATTTACAGCTCAGCATATTGCCTTGCTGGTTAACTTCAAGATTAAAACCTGCAATAGTGGCTGTTAATTCAGCATAAGGATCATACTTGCCATTCTCGGCAATAAAAAAATCGCGATTATCAATATCACTTTTCCAATTCGTTTGCAGCGCAGTGCGATAGTGACCTAATTGCAACCAATATACATTTTCAGAAAGCGCCACAAGCGGTTGAACAGAAGCAGAGGAACATGAAGTAGAAAACAGGTAAATCCAAAATAATAGACGGCTTTTTTTATACATAATCATTAAATACAAAAGCCCCAATAGGGGCTTTAATTATAGGAGAGTCATAGTTTGAATGTTAACGTCAAATTATGAAAGGGTGTAAGCTGATAATTGCGCGTTGTTCGCAACAACTTTATTCAAGTTTTCTAATACGTTTTGTGAAGTTACGTTCTCAGACGTGAATATTTCAGAGAAATTAGCTTGTGCAAGCTCAGCGAATGCGGCTTTATCTTGTGCGGCAACGCCCCAAGCTTCAGCAAGCGTTGCAAGTGTTTCACCTTCACCTTTTGACATGTCACGTGCTAAATTATCCATGTTTCCATCAATAAATAGTGCAAGTTTTGCAGTCGACGTAATTGTACCTGTTCCGTCACAACCTAATGTACCGAATGTGATACCAAAAGTTTGGTTTCCAGATGTACCGTTAGTCGTTGCACCCAGTACTTTCATTACTTTGCCTTCCTGACCAGCAAAAATCATACTACCAAGACCACAACCTATGTCTTGATCTGCCATTGCGTTCGCAAAAGGTAAAAGAGAGATGGCCGCAATTGCAATTAATTTTTTCATTCTATAAATCCTTGTATGAGTAAGTTAAATGAAACATGAAACACCTAGTGATCATGTTTGCTTGATATTGTAACCAAAAAACAAAATATTAACACCGATAAATGATACAAATAAAATAATTGCTTATCAAACGTCTAAAAAATCAACAACCCTATATGAATTAACACGTTAAAGTGAATTCAGTCTTTTTAATTTTGTATAAAATGCTGATTTTAAACAACATCTTCAGCAACAATACTTAGCCTCAATAAGGAGTAAGTCAGATTTTATTTACCCCTTATTCGACTCTTTTTCTGTTCTGGTCAATTCTTTGTGCAGATCGCCTCTGTTCAAAGAATTCAGATCGCACCATAAAAACAGCTAAAAACAGGTGCAATGATCACAAATATTAAAAGTTACCGCCTTAATATCTTTATTTTTTACTAATATTTTGACTAATTATTATATTTTAATGACCAAATAACCATAAGGAAATAATCCAATGTTACGTTCATTTAAACTCTACCAACAATTGTTGCTGGTTATATTGCCTACCCTGTTATTGCCACTGCTTATCAATTTTTATTTCACCTCCAACTATATGGAAAAAGCATTATTAGAAATTGGACAGGGAACCTCGATTGCAGGTTTATATCAAATACAAGGCTTAACAGCTTTTTTAACACTTTTGCTATTAGCCGCGGTTATCTGGTTATTCATGTGCCGCGTAATGACCCTTAAAAAAGTTATCACCGCCTTGCACAATATTGCCGAAAATGATGGTAATCTTTCAATTCGACTTGATGAAAATGGCAAAGATGAAATCGCGCAACTTGCACATGCCGTCAATCAGGTAACCCATAAAATTGATGACACCATCTGCTCGATTAATATTTCAACCACTAATCTTGTCCATAATATTATCACCCAAACTATGCTTGCCGATTCAACCAGTGAAGGGGTTAACTCGCAACAGCAAAAAACAGAACAAGTCGCCACAGCACTTAATGAGATGTCTGCAACTGTTAATGAAATCACCCAAAATACATCGCAAGCAGCAGAGGCGGCAGCTAATACCACTAAAGAAGCAATAAAGGGTAGAGATGCCTCATCTAACGCAGTAAAAGCTATTGAATCACTGGCTCAGGAAATTGATAATGCAGTTTCATCAATCGCACGCGTTAAAAACGATAGTCAGCGTATCGGCAGTGTACTGGATGTAATTAAAAACATTGCCGAGCAAACTAACTTATTAGCACTGAATGCAGCGATAGAAGCAGCCAGAGCTGGGGAGGCGGGAAGAGGTTTTGCCGTGGTTGCCGATGAAGTGAGAACGCTTGCTTCACGCACGCAAAGATCCACCGAAGAGATAAATGAGATGATCAACAGTTTACAATCTGCTGTTGCCCGCGCCAACGAAACAATGGATAACAGCCACCAGCAAGTTAAGAGAACAGTTACGTTAGTGTCTGATGCAGAGCAAGGATTAACACAAATTAGTCATTCAATTGACACCATTGATGATATGAATAATCAAATTGCCACCGCCTCTGAAGAACAAGCGGTGGTAACAGAGGATATCAACCGCAATGTCAGCAATATTAACGAAGAAGCGGCACATACCAGCCAAAATGCCAAACAAAGCATGCTCGAATCAGTGGATATTTCCACTGCGATAGAAAAAATGTTAATACTTATCAGCCACTTTAAAACCTCAAATGATCTGGAAATACAACTACTGCGCGCTAAAGCAAGTCACTCTTTATGGAAAGTAAAAATAAAAAGTTATCTCAACGGTCTTATACCGCTTGATACACACACGGCATCAGATCATCATAAATGTGCATTTGGTCAATGGTTCGATAAATCAGGAATTGCAGAGCAATGTTCAACGAGCTGCGTAGCGGAAATGAACAGTAAACACAAATTGTTACATCAAAGTGTAGGTAAAATTATTGCTTACAAAGAAAAACAGGAATTTGCTCAAGCCGAGCAGGAAGCGCAACGGTTAATTGGCTATTCTGATTCTGTTGTTGCACTGCTTGATCAGTTAATTGCAAAAGCACACAATCAGCAACACTCTGCACAGGCCCAGATAGCCCAAGCAGATCAGAAAGAAAGTTTAATCGCGATTAAAAACAAAACGCAATACGCTTAGTCAAAGAATAAATAATTTTCAGGCTTGATTAAATTAAGCCTGATATTATTTCTAGTTTTGCTAAATTACACCTTTGCAATACGGCTGGCTTGCAAACTGCCATTATATCCCTGTTTACACTATTTTTAATTCCTTATTCAGGCTACACTTTTTCTCTTCATAATTATCAAAGGCGTAATATGAATTTGGAAAATAAAAATAATGGTGCACCAATCAACTCATCAGCAGATACACTCTCGCATTCAATCTCTAAACTGTGGTTAGCACGCTTAGCTGAGGAGCCGGGTAAAAAACGCCGTCTTGATCAACGATCCCCTTTTCATAGAGATAAAGCACGCGTATTACATTCAGCAGCCTTTCGCCGTTTACAATCGAAAACACAAATTCACAATAACGGTTTAAGCGACTTTTACCGAACACGTTTAACGCACTCTTTGGAAGTGGCGCAAATTGGCTCGGGTATTGTGGCACACTTGAGATTGGTACAGCCGCAGTTTGAATATTTGTTACCGGGTAATGATCTTATTGAAACGATCTGTTTAAGTCATGATATCGGCCATCCGCCGTTCGGTCATGGCGGCGAAACAGCGCTTAATTATATGATGATCAAGCACGGCGGGTTTGAAGGTAACGGACAAACATTTCGTATAGTCACGCAACTTGAACCTTATACTGAATTTAACGGCATGAACTTAACCCGCCGTAGTCTGCTCGGGTTACTAAAATACCCCGTTTGTTTAAGCGAAGTCAGCGGGCAGTACCCAACCGATAGCAGTCGTAATTTCAGGCAGTTAAAAACCGAAGAGTGGATGCCGGCTAAAGGTATTTATGATCACGATGTGGCATTATTAGATGCCGTACTGGCCCCCCTGTCCGCCAGTGACAAGCAGTTATTTAGAACCATGCGCGCGCAGCCCCCCGGCGATCTGTCACACAAAAAATCACGTTACAAATCATTTGACTGTTCAATTATGGAAATTGCCGATGATATTGCTTATGGCGTGCATGATTTGGAAGATGCGATTGCGATGGGGATAATTAGTAAAAGCTTGTGGCAGGAGAAAGTGGCAACACAACTTGCCGAAATTACAGGTTTTTGTTTGATCGATCAGTTAACAGAATTGACCGACAATCTGTTTTCAGCGCAACACTTCAAACGTAAAGATGCGATTGGCGCATTAGTTAATGCATTGATCACCGCCATTGAAATAAAAAAAGTAGATCAGCAGTTCATGGAACCGCTGCTTGCTTATAACGCTTATTTAGCCTCGGATATGTTTAAGGTACTGAAGATTTTAAAGCAGTTTGTACTTGAATATGTGATTAAAAGTCCTGACTTACAAATTTTAGAGTACCGCGGACAGCAGATAGTGATGGAGCTGTTTGAAGCTTATAACACAGGACCTTTACGTTTTTTGCCTGAGCCTGTCAAAGTGCTGTGGAGGGCGCAAAATGGCGATCAATCACGCGAACAACGGGTACTCGCCGATTATATTTCCAGCCTCACCGATAATCACGCCTTGCGTCTACACGCGAGTCTGTTCAGCAGTAATCAAACCGCCCCTATGATTGGACAGCATGCTTTTTAACTCGTGTTTTTGAAACAGTACTGTGCAGTTCACAGGAAATCAGCGTAGCGATCGCTACGCTGATTTATTTACTGCTATTTCTATGTGCTAAAGAAACAGGATAATTGCGTTTTTCAGTTAACCATTCTGCGCGTTTAGTTATGGCGCTGTCCGTGTTCATCTCTTTCATATTAAAATCACGGCTGCCGTAAACCCTTTCATCCAGGCAGCCTAGCTCAATCAACTTCTTAGTAATCGCATCCGCGGCAGTTAATACTGACGAGGCTTTAACGATTTCACAGCGGGCATAACGCTCACCAACAAATGAAACATCCGCAGCCCGCAAGGTTGGATCGTCACCGGGAATCTGCTGCGCACCAAATAACGGTTTTGAGGCTAATTGCGCCGACGCGAAAGCAGGAATATAGGGGGTCAAATGTGCAATAGCAGATTGAGTACGAGTACTCACTTCCTGCGCACTCCAGTTCTGCTCAATTTTTTTAATAAACATCTGATCCAGTTGCGGCTGCGCGCTATCTTCAGTACTCGCCACTAAGCCATCTTTAAATAAAGTGATATTTTCTGTCATACCATGAAGTTGAAAGTACCCATCCGGGTAAGGGGTAAATTGCGCCATGCCATTAGGTGTACCACGCTCACCATAAAAAATAACTTCAGGCCAGATACAATCGCACTGCGCCCATCTGCAAACATAAGCCGCTTTAAACTCAACCATACGCCGACGTTTAAAACCCAATAAATCATCGATCTCACCGCTTCTAAAGCCTGCCGCATTAATAAGATAATCACACTGCGCCTGTTTATCGATGCCCGCCTGCTGATAATCTATTAACCAGCCAGACTCAATCGCCTTTATCTTACTGACCCTGCTGTCGGTAAGCAGTTGGCAGTTTGCAGCTGATTCAAGGTGCAGCGACACACTGGCCGATAAACGAAATATGTTTAATCCATACTCCTGCACCATAACAAGAGGAAATTGCAGTGTATCTAAATCAACATTTTTGGCGACAGGGATCATCCACTGATCCAATGTTGTTGGTTTTTCTGCGGGCTCTTGTAACGCTAATAGATCAACATCCGCACGGGTAAAAAGCTTAAAATAATCACAACTTTCACCGAGCACCTTATTTAAGCTATCTTTTTCAATCAAGGCTTGATATTCATCCTGCAGTCTTTTAAGGCGGGGTAATAGTGATAGCGGCGAGCCTGGATCATTTTTAGGCACAGCAACAACCGTCGGCCGATAATCAGCAGCATAAGGATACAAACGCAGCAGATCAATGGATTGTGCGAGCAAGGTCAAACATTGCTGCTCTGATATTTCACGATATAAATTGCCCCCCGCATGCAGGTGACAAATAGGCGGGCCATTCACTAGACTTGGCCCTTTCTCAAATAAAGAGACGTCGAGTCCCAATTCACTCAAGTATAAAGCAAGCGTCGCACCGGCAATGCCGCCGCCAACAATTGCAACTTTAGTCGGCTTTGCACTGGCGCTTTTTTCGTTTACCTGTAGCAATTATCTACTGCCTTTTTAATATTCTGGACTTAAGGTTGCGACAATATCTGCAAAATCATCAAAGACCGCTTCTGGTTTATGCAAACCGATATCTTCGCCGTAGTTATAGCCGTAGGTTAACCCTATGCTTTGCATATTAGCGGCTTTGGCGGCTAATATATCATTTTTTGAGTCACCGACCATCACACACTGCTCAACACTGACGTTCAATTCCTGACAAACATGCAGTAAAGGCAGCGCATCCGGTTTACGTTTTGGCAAACTATCACCGCCTAACATTATTTCAAATAAACCGTTGAGCTGTAACCCCTCTAAGATAGGACCGATAAATTCAAACGGTTTATTGGTCACTATCGCTAAGCGGTAACCTTGCGCTTTTAATACTTTCAAACAGGCGCGTACATTCGGATAAAGCTGCGTATTAATAGATAAGTTCTCTTTATAAAAGCTTAAAAATATCTGCAGTGACTTTGCAAGCAGAGCAGCATCAATATTTGGATCAATCTCCGACTGCCCAGATAAGCCGCGTTTAACCAAAACCTCAGCACCATTACCTACCCAGGAGCGGATAATATCTTCACTAAATGTTGGCCGCGCTAGACTGCTTAACATATGGTTGATGGCCGATGCCAAGTCGGGCGCGCTGTCGATCAGCGTGCCATCGAGATCAAATAAAATGACTTTCTTATTACTAAATTTCAATGTTTAAACCTTGATATAAATCAAACGAGGTAATTATTATGCCAGCAAGCCGTTAAAATTGCGCCTCATTTTCTAAAAAAACAGCGCGACCACAGTTCATTCAGGTAGGTAAATAGCGCGTGGTATAATTGGTATTGATCGTTAAACTGAGCCAGTGAAAGCGATAACTTTTCCTGATTCAATAGGTAGTAGTGGTTAATTAAACGCGTTTGAGCAGCCGTATTCAATTTATTAATACTGCAACAAGCGGCTAAATCATAAGCCGCACAGGCGAGCACCGCATACTCCCAATCAATTATTTTAATCTGCCCATTTTTATCCACTAATAGATTATTAAATGAGAGGTCGCCATGACATAAGAGATCGCGCGTGCAGCTTTTATCTAACTGCGTTGCCAGCTGCAAAAAATGGTTAAATCTGGATTCTTCTATCGGCTTAGTGAGCTGTTTTTTTAATAACTGTAATTCGCCAGCCAGACGCGCAGGCGGTGCATAAAGAGCAGGTAATTGGTGAATAAGGTGCAGCTGCGCGGCAAATAGTTCGACCATCTGATTATCAAGTGCTGCGCTGTCTAATGTTTTTCCGGGAAAATACGCTTGTAATCGATAGTTATCACAACTGACAAGCAGCTTAGGGGTCAAGTCGCTATCACTTGCTAACTTTTGCACTAACAGTTCACGTTTTCTCTGTTGCTGATTACGTGCCTGCATATTTAGCCGTTTGAAAATATATGCCTGCTGATTATCATAGGTTAACAAAAACACCTGATTAGTAATCGCGTGCGCGAACTGCTTTACCTTTACTAGCTCCCCCAGATTCAACTCGGAGAGCCAAACTAATTCATTCGAGCATAATTGCTGCAACTATTTGACTAGCCAAGGGGTAATGCGAGCCACCTTGAATTCATCCAGGTTATCCAGTTTAGACTCTTTTAAGAACGAGTTTGCCAACAATAGATCGCCATTTTCAGCAATACCTATCTGCTTATCCAAGGCGCTTAACTGCAGCGCGCTTAATGGCTCGGCTAATTTCAAGCGCACGCCTGAAAAAGTAGGTAAAAAGTATTTACCTACCATACCGGCATTCTTTTTGAGCAAACCTTCAAGTTGCTCGCTGATTAACGCTAATCGTGGCAAGGATAAGTTATCCAGTTCCAACTCTTTAGCCATCAGCGTCACCTGCAGATCACATTGAAAATCGGTTTGTCCTTTGAGCAGTTCAACTTCAATCATTGCGCCATCTTTACGATGCTGATCGGAAAAAAAAGGCAGTAAACGGCCCTCTTTTTCAAATTTAATCGGCTCCCGTTTTTGATCGACAACGATCAAAGCTTGTTTAATTAAACACGCAGCGCCAGTTTTTTTATCTCGCAGATAAAAGGCGTTGGTGACATGCTCATACTGCAGTTTGTATTCTGTTTTCATGTAACCGAAAAACAGCGAATAATTGAGTGTAAGTGGCGAAGCAAAAACACTCTTGGCACTCAACAATAATATCAGCAGTAGCGAAATACGGATCATAACAAGCCCCTTAGCAAGAAAATCAGGCATCAAATGCATCACTGGGCGGTTGATCACCCTCAGAAGTTTCCATCGCTACCACGCCGACACCACAAGTTTGACGGTATACAATCCCCATCAAATTAAAATAGAAGGGAACAAAGAGAAACATGCCTAAACCAGAGGGTATTAACGCCGCAACAAACAACAAGGCCAATAAAATAAACAAAATTGTAAATTGCGCTAAGTTTTTATTAACCAATTTAAATGACACTCTTAATGCCATCTGTGGTGGCATCTTTTTCTCCGCAATTAGCGGGTAAACCAGGCAAAAGGTCATATTCAGATATAAGAGCACCACTACTGATAATCCGAGGCCCCAATCGCCCATGACTTGTACTAAAACAACACTGATAATATTGGTAATTAAACTGATGATCATGGTCGCCAATGACAACTTTACAATAATCTTTACATAATTAAACAGATCGATTGACTTGCTCTTTAAACCGATCGCATGATTAACCCCCATCATTTGCAGACCCGTTAACAGTGGCGGTGCAATCAGCAGGGCAATAACATAATTGATCAGCATAGTCCCCGTTTCATCAAAAGAAGCGGGGTCCTTCAAGATAAGGCTGTAACTGCCCGCTAAAATAATAATAGTAAACAGACAAGCGGTAATAAGCGGAAAATAATGCTTTCTGGTAATAACAAAAGCATCCTTGAAAAGCGATTTCAAATCAAATCGGTAACCTTCGGTCAGTGATTTTTTAATATCACCCCCTAATACAAAATGTTTTTTGTTCATAACAAGTTAATGGCCCTAAAAAATGGTGCGTTATCTGTAATAAGAACGAGCTATTGTAGGCAGTTCCCGCCGCTTTTCAAGTTTATTGCAGCGTTATAATCCCTTTTTATACTGGCTATTGCTTGTACAGCCGATCGCTTGTTTCAGTATTGAAGCAGAATCAGCCACGCCATTGAGTAGATTTTCAAAATGGGTAATAATTTTCGTTTTATCCAGCGCCGTTTTAGTTTCAACGCCGATATCGGTTAAATCGACAAAGAAGCCAGCAAAAACACCCGGCAATTCCTCAACAATATCGCAATTGAGAAAAGGCTCGTTACTGTAGATACTAGGGTAACCGCCCTTTTGTTTCTCGATTGCAAAAGAGTTCCCTTTTAAATTAATAATAGAAGCAGACTTTTTACATTTTTGCATACAGTTATCATCAATGGTCAGTTTTTTACAGCCGACGGTTTGCTGAAAAAAACACTGCCTGCTGGTCATCAAAAGAATCGGATGATAGATACTGTAAAATAATTTAAAACTGTCCGGGCGAACGATATTTTTTATCTGATTTTTATTCATCTCATTGGAGATAAACGATCCGTAGCAGTTAAATACTTCCTTTATACACAGCAGGCTGTAAGAGTTACTTATATTAAGGTAGGGCCCGGCTATCCAGTTAATCCCCTTTTCATAAGCCTGATAAGCGATGCCGGTATTGTTAGTCACAATCAGTTTTGGCTGCAGCTGTGTAAGAAATTCCACAGCAGCCAAATAATCATCACCGATCAGAATAGCGGGAAACCACGGAATTAATTTTTCATTGTTTAAAAACAGCTCAACCAGTTTAGCGCATCCCTTTTTAAAACTATCCGGCAATTTATAATAGATATCGACGGACGGTAAGTGGCAAAGAGGTAGATCCTCTTCGCAGGAGATCAATACAGCAAGGCGTGCTGGACACTCCCCTGCCTCTTGTTTGTTTAAGGCCGGAAGGCTAACGGGCTCACGCAGAGAGACTGAGTCATTCAGCTGAAAAGCGATGCGGTTTTTGATTTTAGTTAATTCACTAAAAGGGATAAAAAGATCGGGTTGAAGATTTTTTAAAATGAGCGATTCAATAATATATTGTGAGTTATTTAAACTTTTAAAACGTTTTTCAATCGCACTGGCGTTAATCGTCGATTTTCCAGCCTGAATAAGAGCTGTTTCTGAATGCACCACAAAAACAGTATCCGCTGTTTTTACCGAGACGCTCAAAGACTGATTGAGCTCACCGGAAATCTCTATACTCAGCGCAGTTTTGGCGATACTTAACGTTTTAATTTTATCCTCAACCGCTTGCGCCATGACCATTTTTTCATCATAAAGCGCCTGTTTGGCCTGCTCAATTTTTTCAGCGCCCGCGCCGGTATGGGCTTGTTCGACATGCTTAAGGGTATTATCACGAGGATTATCAATAAACATCAGTTTATTGATCTCTCCTTTTAAAAATCCATTTGAAAAATCACGGTTAAATACTTTGTAAAGCGCAGCATTATCATTCAATAATTCAGACTTGGCAGAGAACTGTTGCAGCTGTTTTTTCCAACTGTTGACCACAGTATAAACGTAACTAGCACCTTTAATGCGCCCCTCAATTTTCAGCGAGTCAACTCCTGCATCAGCAAGCGCTGGCAAGTCAAAAAAGGCAGAGTTATCTTTAAGGTTAAGGGGGTAATCATTGCCGGTTGCTGTGGTTTCATATTTATCACGGCAGGGCTGGCTGCACCGGCCGCGGTTTCCTGAGTTACCGCCATGCACTGAGCTGAAATAACAGAGCCCAGAAAAACCGATACAGTAGGAGCCATGAACAAACACTTCCGATAAAATATTATGCTTATGGCCAAGCGCAGTTAATGACTTTATCTCCTTAATATTTAACTCTCTGGAGAGATTGACGCGGGAAACAGCCAATTTATTTAAAAATAAAATCTGCCCTTCATTATGGGTCGTCACCTGAGTAGAGGCATGAATATCAAGACTTTTAAAGTATTTAGATAGCAGATAAAAGAGGCCTAAATCCTGAACAATTACGCCATCAATTTTTGTATTGACCAGTTTATTAAGCAATCGAAGTAGTGCCGAAATTTCATGCTCCAGTATAATAATATTGAGCGTTAGAAAAACTTGGCAGCCATTTTTATGGGCGAGCTTTAACACCCCATTTAACTCTTCAAAGGTTAAATTTACGGCGCGGTTTCTGGCATTAAAACTGTCCAAACCACAATAAACAGCATCCGCCCCGGCAACTATCGCGGCCTTTATGGAATCAATATCGCCACCCGGTGCTAATAATTCAAATTTTTGCTGCATAATCTACTAGCCCGTTTTTATATTTTTATCCGAAGGCGAATTTTACCCGACTATATTATTGACTGTCTAGGTAATTGGGCTTTTATACAAAAACTACGCAGGACTAAATTTATGCAGAGAACATTTCATTACTGACAGCCGCACTTTTTTCCGTTAGGATGCGCGCGACAGAATTTTTAGCCTAGCTAAATATTTGTTCCGATGAAGACTGCAGGAGAGGGGCTTTTAAGCCCGCCGAAGAAGTAAATCTTTCAGGTGCTTTCTATTCATGTTGAATAGCGCTAGATGACAATCTCTAGATGAGCGAAGCGAGGACTGTAGTTTGAGGAACCTCTGGAGAGAGCCGATATACCAATTCCATTAATTAAGTAATCTATTTAGGCGTAGGGAAAATGGATGAAAGCAAGGCGTTGATTGCAGTAACTAGTTATTCTAATTACAAAATCAACAACGAAGCTAGCATTCATTTTAGCCAGCATAAATGAATAGGAAATTATTGGAGTTGGTATTGATTCGGCCGCCGAAGGAGCAAACCCTAAATGTTTAGGGTGAAACTCTCAGGCAAAAGGACAGAGGAGTGGAAAGCTACAAAAACTAAGGCTCATGCTTAGCTATCCGCTATAGAATTTTTTCTATGGATAGATTGCCCTTCCCCTCTTCTCCTTAAATATTATTCTTATACCAATTCCATTAATTAGATGCTCTATTAAGGCGCAGGAAAAATGGATGAAAGCAAGGCATTGATTGCAGTAACTAGTTATTCTAATTATAAAATCAACAACAAAGACTAAAACATAGTTTTATGTCTGCTAGCATTCATTTTAACAAGCATAAATGAATAGATAATTAGTGGATTTGGTATTGTTAAGGGGAAATCATGAATAACATTCAATCTTTATTTCAAACCATAGACAATTTTATCTGGGGACCGCCACTTCTTATCCTATTGGTAGGCACAGGTGTTTATTTTACTTTTCGCCTCGGGCTGCTGCAGTTTCGTTACCTGCCTCACGCGCTGAAAATGGTTTTCAGCAAAGATAAATCGGGTAGCGGTGATATTTCAAGCTTTGCAGCCTTGTGTACCGCCCTTTCGGCAACCATCGGCACGGGCAATATTATCGGGGTGGCTACCGCAATAAAAATAGGGGGTCCTGGCGCGCTGTTTTGGATGTGGCTTGCCGCGGTATTTGGCATGGCAACTAAGTATGCAGAATGCCTATTAGCGGTAAAATATCGTAAAGTAGACGAGAAAGGGCAAATGGTCGGTGGACCTATGTATTACCTGCAAGATGGTGTCGGCTCAAAACCGCTGGCAGTGATGTTTGCTGTATCGGCCCTTGCTGTCGCTTGCTTTGGTATCGGCACATTTCCGCAGGTCAACGCCATCGTAAATGCCTCGGAAATTTCCTTTGGCGTATCACCAGAAATTTCAGCAACGCTGCTCACCTTACTGGTAGCTATTGTTACCCTTGGCGGCATTAAATCGATTGCTAAAGTGGCAGGGAAAGTAGTGCCGACTATGGCGCTCTTTTACGTTCTAGCCTGCTTAAGTGTGCTCATTACCAATGCGCAGCATTTAGGCAGTGCCCTTGAGCTGGTTGTCACATCGGCTTTCACATCAACAGCAGCATCGGGTGGTTTCTTAGGTGCAGGTATTATGCTGGCTATTCAATCAGGCGTTGCACGGGGCGTTTTTTCTAACGAGTCGGGGTTGGGCAGCGCGCCAATGGCAGCGGCAGCGGCCAAAACCAACTCTTGTGTAAAGCAGGGGCTTATCTCTATGACCGGCACCTTTTTTGATACGATTATCATCTGCACTATGACCGGCTTGGCGCTTATATTAACGGGTGCATGGCAAACGGACTTAGCGGGTGCGCAGATGACCACGCATGCTTTTGCCGTTGGTTTGGACTCAGCAACCCTTGGCCCTCTGCTGGTTTCGATTGGCTTGATTTTCTTCGCCTTTACAACCATTTTGGGCTGGAACTATTACGGTGAACGTTGTGTGGTCTACCTTTTCGGCACAAAAGGAATACTGCCTTACAAATTTATTTTTGTCGCATTGGTCGCCTCAGGGGCATTTTTGAAACTGGATATGATCTGGATTATCGCAGATATCGTTAATGGCTTAATGGCTGTTCCCAACTTGATAGGCTTGATCGCTTTACGCCATATTGTTATTGCAGAAACCAAGCGCTACTTTAATGGTGAGCTGCTTATTGACGATGACAGTGAGTTGCAGACACAAAACTAACCAGCGCAAACGGAAAATGCCTTTAGTCCCCGTTCTGTCTTAAGGCATTTAAAATATTTTATGACTCATTTTACTCCCAACGTCCTTTTTTATTAAAGCACTCTCTAGCGGACGTTTACCTTCCGTGTGCATTTTTCAGCTATCTGTACGCGCTTTATACCTATTACTATTATAAAGGCAAAGTCAAAATCGCCAGAGGAGCTTATTTGGCGGCCCCTAACGGCAAGCGATAAATTCGATCACCAATATTTATAGTAACAGCGCTTTAATTATTATATGAAAAAATCTGCGTAGTTTTTATTATCCTATATAATTCCACTTAATTATTTAGCTCAGCTATTTTAATCACCCGTAGCGGGTATGACATATAAATTTAACGCATTTCAGTTTTTTTAGAGGGATCTTTACCATATGAGAAAAAACAAAGTAAGGCTCACGATAGCGTTAATAATACTCAGGGTGTTACCTGTATTTTCGGCATCTGCAAAAAATCTTAAATTTGCTGTTGTTCCAAAATATCAAGGGGGGGGTGATTAAAGCAGCTATGGGTGTAAAGATGCAGCGGCTGAAATAGAGGCCGTTGAGTGCATATATCGCTGCCCTGAAAAAGGCGATGTAAGAATGCAAGATAAAATTATAGAAAAGCTGTTCAATGAAGATATCGATGGAATCGCTATTTCAGTTACAGAATCTGATTTTCTGGCAAAGCGCAGCCATTCAAAAAGCGATAAAAGCAGGTATCTCGGTTATCACTTATGACTCCGATTTTGATGAATTGACCCTAACAACATATAAAAATTTACGTTTAGCTTAGATAGGCACAAACAATTTCGAACTGGGTAAGGCGCTCGGTGAAGAATTAAAAATATTGCGCCCAAATGGCAGAATCCTGGTTATTCAAACAGGACGCACCGACTCCCCTAATTTAAATCTAAGAATAATGGGCATACGGTCAGCTATCTCAGAAAAAACCCTATCAAATGGGGAGACAGGCAATCATGACACTTAATCAAATTGTAAACAGCAAAAAACACGAGAAAGTTATTTACTCTCCCTTGGTATCTTGCAGCACAGATAATTATGCGACTTGCGCTAAATAATAACATCCATTTCTTATCCCTAGTTTGGCTTAATAAACAGCTACTCACAAACAAGCACTGATTGTCATTTTATTTAATAAAAATGGCAGTTACATTTATTGGAATAACTATTTTTAAATGATCATCTACACAAATCAGCGTTACTCGGTTAAACCAACTCATCCTAAAAACATTTTTAACACAAAGTTTAAAATACGCTTTAAAAGCGATATTGATATGAAAGTCCGGCATACCAGCTCGAATAATTCTGACTCAAATCGCCCACCGTAAGTACATAAGGCAAGCTATCAGGCTGGCTACTCGACCAATAGTAATCCCGGTCTTGGACATGTTCATATATCATATTAAACTTGATTTTAGCCGCACCACTCAGCTGATAACTAGCCCAACCATTAAGCATATGATTTCGATAATAGTTTTCAGGATAACCACTACCGTTATTGACGCTTAAGTCAACTGTCTGCTGGTTCGTGCTATAAGATAAAACATAGTCCAAACCAACATCGAGCGGTTGTAGCAAAAATGCTTTGGCATCCCCGCCTAGCATCAGACTGTAAGTTCGATCATCAAGATTACCTTGCCATGAGGGGGTACCACTTGAATCAGCTCCTGCCTGTTTATAACGCAAATGCTGATAACCAAACCCAGTGTAAAGGGAACTTAATTCACTAATCTGCCAGTTCAAATCCCAATCGACAGAAAATCGATTGCGATCGGTTAGCCCCACTTCGGTATTATAATAATTTTCATCGGCCATACGAGTTTTAAGCAAAGATGAAACTGAGTCACTCATTTGCCAATTGGCACCTAAGCGCACCTCGATCAACTCACGGTCAGCAAGATTATAACGGCGCAGCAGATCTGATTGATTATCAACCAAGGCAGTAAAATCAGAGCCACCTCGACGACCGGCTATCACTTTAGCGTCGGTCACGAACGAAGGCCAGTGTTTAGACTTCACCGCGAACCAAATCTGCTGATCTTCCGTCTTATTCCGCTCGCCCAAGCTACGCTCAAAAATTTTATAGTCATACCCCAATTTCACAGGAAATTCACGCCATCCCTTGTAATGTGCGGTTACAGACACTCCATCTCGGCGATAACTATAGGCTTGATTACTCACACTCGTTGCATTAAAACTATCTGCAATTACTGGTGTAAATAGGTTACTTTGTGTTTGATTGTTACGGTCTTGTACTTTGAGCTGCGCAGTCAAGCGCCACTGTCGATTGATCCGATGGCTTGCATTAATATCAGCATTAATGGTTTGTACCTTAGCATTGGCAGATTGTTCGGGAAGTTCTTCTGTCATCAAACTGTTATTAATGGTGTAAGCATTAAAAGAGTCATTTTGGCTCTGTATACCATAGGCGAAACGCCCGCTAATTTGGCTTGATAACCATTGATATCTACTGTTCACACTGAGCTGATGTGCTTGATTATCAGGCGCGACAGCAAGTTGACCATATTCAGTACCTTCAGTTGAGACTGTGAATGGATTTTGCCAACTATCTGTAGCCGCCATATTGTGATATAACGATCCGTCGTAAGCCACGCCAAACAACGCGTTACCAGATATCTTAGTGATCCCAGCATCAATCACGATCGTTTGCTGGTCGACGGGAGAAACCCAGTTAGTCGCGGCTGTTCCCAAATAGCCCGATGATATTCGTTGCCCTGTTTTCTTTTCTAAGCGTAATTTCAATTCAGGTCGAAGGGTCTCGTTGCGGCTAAAATCACTACTGAGAACCAATTGCTTGCGTAATAGCTTAATATCTTCAGAGTGCAGGCTTTGAGTTAGATTAACCATATCGTCCGTAGTATTGCCAGGCAGCCAATTATCCGCAAGTTGAGTTTCGCCCGCGATATAGGGTGTTAGCGCCTGATTAGAATAATAACGAGGCAGCTCCTGATAGCCAAGATCAACACCTCCTCGCCCTGCACTGTGGTACCCAGCAGCAGCAACAAAGTTCTGTAATCCAAGGTCGGTAGCTTCAATCTCAGCCACAGATCCTGAATCATTTTTCCATTTATTTTGACCTGAAAAAATCGCAGCAGCGCCATCTTCACTTGCGGCTAAGTTACGAAAAGCGTAGCCATTATTACTGACAACTGCAGCACCTATCTCTATTTTCCCTTCTGATGAGGCTTTTAAGCGACATTTTTTACAGTGCCAGTTTTCCTGGTTAACCTCTTTTACAACGCTGTTCGGACTAAAGGTCATATCCAACGACCAACTCGGCATACTGATAGCCGTCAGCGCTAAAGCCACGGCCAGAAAGTGTAATAAAACAACATTATGGTTATTGGTCATAATACATCTCCTAACGCAGTAGCGTTTTCCCTGATGGGTGATTTGAACCATGAATTAGACTATGGCAATTCAGACAACTTTTACCACCAACATAGCTAGTATTTGGGCCAGTAATTGCTCCACCTGAATGTGCTGAACTATGGCAATTTTGACATAGTTGTGGCAAACGTTGCTCTAACAGTGCAGAATTATTTGCCCCATGAGCCGCATGGCAAAGCGAACAGTCTTCAGTGACAGGCTGATGCTCCCATAAAAATGGCCCACGTTTTTCTGCATGACAATCAAAGCAGGCATCGTTGAGGGTGAAGCGCGTTAAACTTGCTGGATTTTCAGAACTATGTGGAGTGTGGCAATCAATGCATTGTTGCGTGCCTTCGCGCAGTGGATGATGGGAGCGTTTATGTAAATCTTTTTCGATGTCGTTATGGCAGTTAGTACAGGCTTTATTTAAACTGTCTTTCACCAACATGGGATCTTTTCCTGTATGGATTTGATGACAGTCAACACATGCTATCTCACTAGATTGGTGAATACTATATTCCCACCCCTTACGATGCTGGTCGTTATGACAAGCTAAACATACGCCATCTTTTTGATCACTACTTAAGGGTGATATTGAAGAAAAAGTTAACATTGGATCAGGATATTTATCACCTGCTATAGTGACTTTTTTGGGATGTTTCCCCTGCGGTCCATGACAAGTTTCACACTGTAGACTTTGCATTGGTGCATTGGGATCAACAAGGCTACCGTGAGCACCGGCAAAGATCGCTGTAGCATCAAGCCTTTTATTTTTCCCATGACACGTAAGGCAGCTATCAGCGCCCTCTTTAGAGTATTTTCCCGCTGAAAACTTATAAGTAAGATGGTCAATCTGTTGTTGTTGGGTAAGCGCATCCGGTGCTTCTGCAAAACTTAAAACAGATACCAACCACATTAATATAATAGCAATAAGATGAGTGAGCGGCTTCATAAACCTTCCTTGATAATAACCGCCACAAAAGGCGGGCGCCGGGGCAAGCCCCGTCAATGAGTTAAGATTATAGGCCGTGGACCGTGTCCACCCCTTTAACTTCACCTTTAGCATGACAATTTGCACATAATTCAGGCGCTGCATCAGCTGCCGCCATATCAAGCTGACCAAATGCCCCCCCGTGCTTTAGCATATGGCCTATAGCTTTCTGATTCACTGCTATATCGTCAGTAGATAACAACGCTTTGCGGGTTATATCCATAGCGCCATCAGCAGTAATTAACCCCACGGGCATATCAACAATATGGCAACTTGCACATACAGTAACTATAGGACTGGTGTATACGCCTCCTCCTGCCGATGAACGAGTGTTCATCACCAATGGAAGATCATATTGATTTTCTGTATGACACAAGGTACAAGTCACTACATTTTTAGGGTAAGTCCCCATTGAATGTGATGAATCATTATTCGTATGCAAGGCATGTATATTTGATTTAAGATCTGCTGGACTTCCGGCGTAAACAGCGGAGCGAGTCGCATTGTGGCAGTTCGTACACTGCGCTAGTTCTGTTGCTGCATGCGGGTGAGATGTTATGTGTAAGTCATCATCTGCATGACAATTTTTGCAACGGATTATATCTGCCCCAATTTTCTCAACATAATCTGTTTTATCCGCTAACACAGAAAAGGTTATGCCATCACCCAAGTCATAGAAAGCTTCCACATGTTTAGCAGGAACTGTTTCAACCTGTATAAAAGCTGTTTTTTCGCTTAAGCAATCAATAAGTTCGGGGTTAGTTGATTTGCCATTGACACACAAATTAATATCGCTGGTCATTAAAGACAATGTCCCCGTCTCAGTAATCAAGGACGCCCAAACAGGACTATCATCTGTTCCAGTGTTTTGTGTGATAGTGCAGGTATAAAGCCCACTTCCATTTGGGACACATATTTCAGGATCGCTGAGAGAGAATTGAACTATGCCATCTGACTTGGTGTAACCTGCGCCTTCGTCTGCATTGACGAGTAGATAGCCATGACCACTGCTAAGATAAGTTGATGAGAAGCTCGCAAAATCAGCTATACCTGTGCCGCCGTAATTGATTTGAACATCAACTTTAAGGCCCGTCGCAACACGCTCAACCCGAACAAAGTTAATTGTTAATAAATCCTCTGCAGATTTAGCCTGTTGAAGCACTGTTTCGTGCACATAAGTGGGCGACATATCACCCGCGTTAGCATTATGGCAACTAGCACAGCTATCGGCTTCAACAAATCCATTCGAGTGCGCCTTTTTCCATGGCTGGCCTGCAATATTTAAGTCAGTGTCAATTTCGGCTTGTGAGAAGGCTATATCATCATGACAAGAGGTACAGGCGACTATGCCTGCATTTCGTTTCCAGTTATCACCTTGCGCTGTGATTTCACTGTCGGCACTATGGCAACTGCTGCAATTACGAATATCCTGCGGCAGTCCAACCCCAGTAATATCGCCTGCATTATTTTTAGCGTAAGTATGCGGACCTTTTTTGCAGATAATCTCATATACAGCTCCATCACCTTTAGCAAGCATACTTGGCAACAGTGCACCACGGTGAATTTTATGGATCATCGGCGTAAAGTCGAGTGAATTGCTTGATTCAGGATCACGACTGCTAGGGTTATGGCAGGTTACACAATATTTCGGATCCACAGTACTGCCATGGAATTCCAAGTCAGCATGACAAGTATCACATTTATCAGAATCAATCATATTGCGCGTATCAATTATCTGGCCACCTAGAGGCACCCAGTCATAGGTCGCGTTAACGTTACCATTTTCAGGTATATTAATCCGCATACCGACGCGATGTGTCGCTCGCGCATCCCAAGGAATTGACGCGCGGGTGATTGGATTAACAGCAGACAACACCTTTTCTTTGAGCTTGAAATGATAAGTACCATTACCATTGTCAGTAAAGCGTCCTTCGCTATTTTCAAGGTCACTATCATAAGTGGCCTGCAGCAAGGTTACCTTAGTATTCGTTGGGCCATTACCCGTTACCGCCGTATTAATAAAACTCACCCATTCGCTCGGTTTACCATCTTGTTCTGGCACTAATTTAGCAAGCGAGATACGGGGCTCACTCAATCCAATTAATGCAACATCTTCATTCGCTGCACTAAAATGAATGGTCACTGTTTGATCAATATTTTCCACCACAGAATTAATGGTAATAAATGTTCGCTCACCAACATCCAACGTTGTCACCAGTGTTTTATCTTCGCTTTCACCGCAAGCAAATAATAAAAATCCGAGAAAAGTAGCGAACACTAACTGACCGACAGATCTAAATACGCTTTCCATGTGACTTCCTGTTAATTATTTAACCTAAGCCATAGCATCTTCGATATCACTAAAATCACCAATTTGTTGATCCAACAGCAGCTGCAGCAGGCTTGCTAAGCTGTATTTCCATTATGAATAAATTGCACAACTGGTGAGTAAAAAAACAAATACAGCCAGCAAAAGCGCATCTATTAAAAAATAGAAAATATAACGAAGAAAACTATTGTCAATAAAAACTATAGTTAAATTTATAAATGAATCATAATTAATTGGCAAAAAATAAATTGATTTACAACAATATAAATACAATAAATACAATGAATATATGATTCACTCACAAAATAATTCGAGTCGATAGTAAAATGTATATTTTTAAATTCACAGTAGTGCGGAATTTAGCGATTAAAAAGTAAAAGAATAAATAACTTTAACCAATAAAGGTTAATTATGATCAGCAACAGTAAGTACTATTTATTTGCACGCCTTGTAACCAATTCACTCTTCAACGTACTGCAAATAATTGTTATCTTCAGTTTGGCTTCAGGGTATTGTTTAGCTGAACGCAATTTACCCGATCTATCTAGCCACAATGCTATCGCAGCTTTTCCCCTCGACCCAAAACCTAACCACACAGAAAAAAATACGACAGAAAAAGCAATACACCTGAATCATCAATGCATGCGCTGTCACAAAAAACGTAAACATAAAATCCCCAAAGTGACATTTAAAGGAGTTCATAATAAAAATATAAAGAGCGAAAATTGCGTTAGCTTTCATGGTAAAAAAGGGCATCATCCTAAAAAAAATTCGACGATAATCAGTTTTTCTCCTGATGCAACAACCTCTGTCAGTGTACAAAATAGCCAATGTCTTGAGTGTCACTCTTTAGTAAGTATTCGTACTAAGAGTGGACTCATCACATCCATGTTGAACAGATTTCCTGCGCTGGTTGCCATCAACTCCATTCACAGAAAGATCCTATGCAAGGAGTGCAAAGAAAAACTCGTACTGCCTTTTGCATCGCCTGTCATAAAAACAAAATAACTACACGGCAAGAATCAACAGTCACGAATCACTCTCAAAATAGGGAGGAACAAGAATGGAGCATTCAAAACGCAAATTTATAGTTGGCGGTTTCGCCCTGCTTGCGACCTCTGGTTTAACTATTACAAGAATGATGGATACGACAGAAACAGGAGAAAAGTGTTATGCAATGATTCACGATGAAAGCAAATGTATTGGTTGCGGAGCCTGCGTTGATGCATGTAGGGAAGACAATAATGCGCCACAAGGCGTAACGCGGCTAAAAATAAAGCGCAGTGATGCACGTGAAATCGATGGCAAGGTTCACTACAGCTTTTTCCGTCAGTCATGCCAGAATAGTGCTAACGCCCCCTGCGTGATGGTTTGTCCAACGGGGGAATCGTTCCGAGATCCACTTACTGCCATTGTTGATGTTGATAAGGAGCGCTGTATTGGATGCCAATAATATTGCATTGCAGCCTGTCCGTATAAAACTCGCTATATCGACCCTATTACTAAAACGGCTGATAAGTGTGATTTCTGCCTTCATAGTAATTTGGCACAGGGTAAACAACCCGCTTGTGTTGAAATTTGTCCAACTCAAGCGCTCACCTTTGGTGATTTTCTTGATCCCAATAGTGAAATAGTGCAATTAATTAACAGCAAAACGACCTATCGTTATAAAGAATCACTGGGAACTCAACCTATGTTTTATCGCGTACTGGACCCCAAAGGGAAGATAAAATTATAAACGAAATTATAAATAAAGCATTGCACTTTGAATCCCTAGTTTGGGGCTGGACTATCGCTATTTATCTGTTTTTATTGGGTATTTCAGCAGGAGCAATGACTTTAGTGATTGCACTTAAATACCTTCATCCTGAGCTTAACTTGGCTAAAAAAAGATAGTTAAAGCAGTGGCAGTAGTCACCCCAATCTCAGTCATTATCGCCTTATCTATTTTAGTTATTGACCTAACCAGACCGTTAGACTTTTGGAAAATTATGATTTACAGCAATCCAAGATCGGTGATAGCGATCGGCGTTATACTATCGAATGCTTATCTGTTAGCTATGTTTTCGTGGCTCGTTCTGACATTTAAAGGGCAACTTATTGAGCTTGGCTTTACCCGGTTCCCACTATTTACACGGCTTATAAATTTATTCATCAAAGTGGAAAAAGTAATTTATATTTCAGTCGCGCTTATCGCTACGGCATTAGGGATGTACACAGGCTTTTTATTGTCAGCATTAATTACTTATCCAATGTTGAATAATCCTTTACTACCGATATTATTCCTATTTTCCGGCTTATCTTCCGCTATTGCCGCTTTGATACTTATCGCTATAACAGTGTTTAAATCCCCTACTGATGATCAATTCGTACTGCGGCTTCACCAATTTGAAAAACCTATCTTAATTTCAGAAGCCGTTATTTTATTCGCTTTTTTTATCGGACTTATTTTCGGCAGTGCCGCTAAACAAGAAGCCGTTAACGCTGCTATTGGAGGTGGATTTTGGTTTGGTGTGGTAGGAGTCGGCATAGTACTGCCGCTGTCATTAACCATCTTTACTAAGATCCAAACCCAGCACGTAAGATCTTTTATGATTAGCATTACTAGTTTAACCTTAATTGGAGTGTTATTACTCCGTCATTTTATTTTATATGCAGGTCAGCTTACGCCGACTTAAGGATTTACTATGAAAAAAACACTTACTATGAAAAAAACACTTACTATCGCAATAGTATTAAGTGCTTGTTTTTTCACTTATGCATACACTGAATATTTACCAACCCCTGATGCAGAAAACCTCGCTAATTTTCATTTAAAAGAATACAGCTGTGCAGAAAGTTGCCATAAGAATGAAAAAGTCAGTGAAACTCTTCAATATGAAACGACACAATGCATCAATTGTCACGGTGATTTTTCTGATTTAGAAGGTAAACAACATAACAAACAACACGCACAAGGCACTGTCTGTATTGATTGCCATTTACCTCATGAAACAACCAAACCTAAAGAAATGTGTTTAGATTGTCATGAACAACAACCAAAATTGGACTAGAGTGAATGTTGGCTTTTGTATGTTACATCTGAGGAAGGCTTGCCAATATATTGGACAGCCTTTGTAGATGAATGCGCTTATACGTATCAGTAAATTATACCGATTCCATTAACTAGGAGATCTATTTATGCTGTTAGCATAAATAGAAAATTAGTGGGTTTACTATGACTCGGTTAAACGAATACCTGTCTCTTCAATATCAATCAGTTTTTTACGGTATAACTGGCCGATTGATTTTTTAAAGTTACCTTTACTCATCTTTAAGATCTTTGCAATTTTATCGGGTGAGCTTTTATCTGACAACTGCAGGTAGCCTTGATGTAATTTCAGGGTTTGTAAAATGCGATCTGCAAGTGCATCCACTTTGGCATAACCCACTTTAGTTAACCCTAAATCAATTTTACCATCATCACGAATCTGCTTAATATAGCCGACGCACTTTTTACCAATCCCCATTTCACCGAACACTTCACTTTCAAATAAAACGCCCCAGTGTTTATTATTAATAATTGCTTTAAAACCGAGATCCGTTTTATCTGCAATCAGCAGATCCACTTTTTCGCCCACTTTATAGTTGACCTCTTCCCAGTCTAAAAAACGATCCAGTTTTGAAGAGGCCAGCAGACGCTCGCTAATATCGTCCTGATAGACATAAACAACGTAATTATAATCCTTTTTCATCGGGATTTTTTGCTGATTAAACGGCACTAACAGATCTTTAGGCAGCCCCCAGTCTAAAAAAGCCCCCGCCTGATTAGTATCGATCACTTTCAGTGATGCAAACTGCCCCGCTTCCGCTTTTGCTTTTTGTGTTGTGGCAATTAATCTGTCTTCTGAATCAAAATACAGAAATACATTGACCCTATCGCCAAGCTGCATATCATCGCTTACATAACGGCGCGGCAGCAGTATTTCGCCCTCTTCGAGACCGTCAAGATAGAGTCCGAATTCGACCTGCTTAACAATAGTTAGCTCATTATAAGCACCAATTTTTATCATATAATTTCTCTTTAGTTTAAATTCTTGTTGTTGTATTTTAATCTATAGCCCGGTCAATAACAGCGACCGTCAGACGCGACGTGCAGATCAGCTGCTGCCGTTCATTACAAATATCAATTTGCCAAACCTGCGCAGTTAAGCCGATACGTACCGCTTTAACGACGCCGGTAACCAGGCCACTTTTAACACTGCGCAGATGGCTGGCATTAATCTCCAGCCCCACACAAACTTTATCTTCTGCTACTGCCAAATTGGCGGCCACACTGCCTAATGTTTCCGCCAGCGCAACAGATGCACCGCCATGCAGCAGACCATGAGGCTGTCTGGTACGATTATCTACAGGCATAGTCGCTTGCAGAAAATCATCGCCAACTTGCGTATATTCAATCCCTAAATGCGCAATCAAGGTATTTTCACTGAGTGCATTTAGACGTGCTAAATCTCTGTTTTTTTTCCAAATCACCCAACTTCCCGCCTATTAATAGTTATAAAACCGCTAATAATGCCTGCACTGGATGTTTTAACGTTTCTCCTTCGATACGCTTAACTTGACTGCGGCATGAATAACCCGTTGCCAAGCATGCAGCGCGGGAGCGTTTAGCAATCTCCTGCTCCCAGCTAAGGCTATAAATTGTTTTTGAATCATTCAAGTGACCGGCATCATGCCCATATGTTCCCGCCATCCCGCAACAACCTACGGCGACCTCATTTAAGCTTGCGCCGAAGTGACTAAAGATCTTAGCCCAATCATCGCTTGATGTTGGCTCCGCCGTTTTTTCTGTGCAGTGGCCAAAGAGGAAGAACTCTTTACCGTTAGCAGGTTTTGTTTCTCCCTGCAGGCGCGGTAGTAACCACTCCTGGAATGACTGCACATTAAACTCTCCGCGTTTATCTCCCAATGCCCGCTTATATTCATCACGATAGCAAAGTACCATCGCCGGATCGGCGCCGACCATAGGAATATTTAGCGCAGCAATCTGATTTAAAAAATCAGCACTGTTTTTTGCGGTTTTCGCAAATTCCGTTAAAAATCCTTTGATATGCTGCGGTTTACCATTTGGCTTAAAGGGCAGTAACACAGGTTTATAACCCAGTTTTTTAATGCACAGCATTAGATCGCGCACCACATCCGCATCATAAAAAGTGGTGAAGGGATCCTGTACAATCAACACATAAGCACGGCGCTTCTGCTCTGATAATGACTGCAGCTGCTGCAGATCAAACTCACTGATCTCCTGTTTTTGTAATGATGATTTTAAAGTTGGAAACGACAATAATGGAATATCTACCATACCGACAAATTTTTCAGTCAGTGATGCGGTTAACCCCATCTTCATAAAGAAGTTAAAGAAACGCGGAAACTTGCCCATAAGCGGCGCGTACTGCTCAACATAAGCAACAAAGTAGTCTTTTAACGGGCGCAGATATCGATCGTGATAGATATGCATAAAACGGGCACGGAAAGCAGGTACATCAACCTGAATCGGGCATTGACTGGCACAGGCTTTGCACCCCAAACACCCCTGCATTGCCTCCATCACTTCATGTGAAAAATCATATTCTCCCTTCTGTTTAGAGAGAGTATTAAAGAATTTTTTAAATACACTGGCATTTTTACCGGCATACAGATCATTTTCCAATTGCAGAATATCAATATCGTTATTGGCTAATTGGCGCAACCATTCACGCATTAACCCTGCGCGCCCTTTCGGTGAGTGGATACGATTACTGGTCAATTTAACCGAGGGACACATGGGGGATTTTGTATCATAGTTAAAGCATAAACCGTTACCGTTACAGTCCAGCGCTTCGCTATAACTTTCACGCACTTTAATCGGAATCTGACGATCAAAGGTGCCGCGTTTGATTCCATCGACACTGACTAATGACTCGCTTGAATCTAAGGGTGTGCAGATTTTGCCGGGATTAACACGGTTAGTGGGATCAAAAACCGCCTTAATTTTACGCAGTTCAGTAAATAGTTCTTGGCCAAAAAATTCCGGGCCATATTCACTGCGGAACCCTTTACCATGTTCACCCCACATCAACCCTTTGTATTTAGCCGTGAGTGCCACCACTTTATCGGAAATTTCACGCATCAGTGTTTCTTGCTCGGGATCGCACATATCCAGCGCCGGACGGACATGTAACACGCCCGCATCAACATGACCAAACATACCGTAATGGAGCCCTTTATCATCTAATAACTGGCGGAATTCGACAATATAATCAGCAAGATGCTCTGGCGGCACACAGGTATCTTCTGTAAACGGCAGTGGTTTCGCACGGCTTTTCGTTTTCCCTAATAACCCCACCGCTTTTTTACGCATTCCGTATATTTTATTAATATCCGCTAACTGATCGCAAATTTGATAACCGATCACACCAGCTTCCTGATTGGCTATTAAGGTATCAAGTTTTTTAACTAACGCGGCAACTTTGTCAGCTTGGATATCGCCATCCTGCTCCGCAAATTCGACAATATTTAAACCATCAACGACCTGCCCGGGTACATCACTAATTAATGATTGCACGCTATGCCAAACAATATCTTCTTTCGCAAGATTAAGTACCGTTGAGTCAATCGTTTCCACCGATAGCGCATTTGCCTGCACTAAAAAAGGGGCATTCTGTAACGCCGATTGAAAACTATCGTACTTAATATTAAACAGCGTGCGATAAGCTGGAATTTTCTGCACATCTAATTTAGCTTCGGTAATAAAAGCCAATGACCCTTCTGCGCCACATAAGATACGCGTCAGATCAACCGTACCTGTCTGTGCATCGTAAACATGCTTTAGATCGTAACCGGTTAAAAAGCGGTTTAATTTCGGGAACCCCTCTTCTATCTGCTGCTCTTTACTTGAACAGGTCTCTATCACCTGTCGGTAAATATCGCCGACACGATCTAAACGCTGAGCTTGCTCAACTAACGGTGCCCCCTGAAGAGGAGCACTGTCTAAAACAGAGCCATCCACTAAAACGGATTTTAGCCCTAAAACATGATCGCTGGTTTTACCGTAAACAAGTGACCCCTGGCCTGATGCATCACAGCTAATCATGCCGCCAATGGTCGCACGGTTACTGGTTGAAAGCTCTGGTGAGAAAAACAGATTATAAGGACGCAGATAATCATTGAGCTGGTCTTTAATTACCCCTGTTTGTACGCGTACCCATCCCTCTTTTTCATTGATTTCAAGGATGCCATTCATATGACGGGAAAGATCGATAACAAGGTCGTTAGTTAATGACTGACCATTGGTACCCGTACCGCCACCGCGTGGAGAAAAACGTATATCGATAAATTGATCTAATTGCGCAAGTTTACAAATCTCAACAATATCTTGGGTCGATTTAGGAAAAATAACCGCTTGCGGCAAACATTGATAAACACTGTTATCCGTCGCCACAGCTAAACGGCCGGCATAACTTTTTTCAATTTCACCGCGGTAATCGCTTATGCTTAATGCCTGCAAAAATTCGAAGTAATCTTTTTTGATATTATCTTGATGAGTTAATTTTGGAATCATCTCTAAAGCGCCCTGGTCCATTGTTGAATTTGAAATTTGCAACTAAAAATAGTTGCGAATAATAACATGAATGTCAAACTAATTGGCGAGAAAAATTTAAGCAGTTGTAAATGAAGTGTGGCAAGGAGATTGATAAATTTATAATATTCACTCGTGATCAGGTGAAGATAACCTGACGACTATTCACCCTCGCAGCGGTAAATTTATTACCATCACCTACCCGCTTTATTGCAAGGAGGGCAAGGGTTATCGATTAATCGCAGCAAGCGCTTTTAGTAACACACTCGGCTGGTAGATTGAATTATAAACAGGCAATACCTCTTTTGTCGTTTCAAACAAGCCGTAAACTGCAGTTTGCGCACTGCGTACCGAGTATTCTACGGTAAAAACGCAATCTTTAGGGAGTTCAGAAAACTGACCAACAAAGGCAAAATTTGTGCTTCCTTCGGGCAATACTGCGGGACGATCTCCTAGTGCATAGGGCATAAATAGGCTATCAATAAAGGGCATAGCGACGGGAATACAGTTAACTTTTCCGGACTCGATAATGGGTTTCATTAAATCTTGGATATTAAGGTGAAACCATAATTCTTCGAGTATCTCTTTGCCACTGCATTCAGACATTTTTTTATTGATATGATTGCCCTTTTTATCTGGGTATAAACCATATCCCCAGAACACTTTCACCTCTTTTTCTTGATCAGGAAAATGTGGTTGACGGGCAATAACAATCGAGAGTAACCAGTTTGAATCCGTGAACGTTACCAAACCGCCCGTACCGTCTACATTACCCGAAAAATTTTCCATATAATCGTGGAAACTACTGTCTTTGAGTGTGGCGGTGAATGAGTACCATTTTTGCCGATCAATATCATCGCTAAAGACGCCAGGATTGCCAAACGCTTTATCCTTTTTCGCTATTTTATCCCAAAGTAGCCATGATCCTGAGCTGCTTTTTGATTTTAACAAGGGGGCACTATCCCATGAACCATTATCTGTAGATTCTGTAATAGAGCCATTGGTTATAAATAGGTAGTCATTATCTGTAAGGGGAATAGTGTGCTCTTTGTCGCCACTTTCGATGAGATGCAAAGCCGTTGCCGTTTTTTGATCGTTAGAAAGTTTAAAATCGATATCAATAACCTGCGTCTGCATATCAAAATGAACGCCCCTTTCCTGCAACTGACGTTTAAGCGGCATAACGACAGAGTGATACTGATTGTACTTGCTGCGCATAATTCCGCCAAGATAAGGCATCTCGGGTAACAGGTGAATGAAGCGACGCATATAGCGCCTCATAATCGCCACACTACTCCATTTTTGAAATGCAAACATGGTTGTCCAAAGAAACCAATAATTACTCTCAAAAAAGGGTCTGTCGAACCAGTCGTCGATACGGATATTGTCGAGTGATGTTTCAGGAGTAAAGGCTAGTTTCGTCAGAAGCATACGATCTTTTAATGAGAGTCCAAAAGATGAAAGATCCATTTTTTTTCGATCCTTTAACAACCGAGCTTGTGCATGAGAAATAAACCGCGAAGAAAATTCAAAACACTCCTCTGTCACTGTGATATTAGGGTTATCATAAGAAGGCACAGTCGACAAAAGATCCCAGTAGCATACAAAATGCGCTTCATGCATTCGCCCACCGCGAATGGTAAAGCCATTTGCTGCATCACCTGCACCATCAAGGGCACCACCTACCATCTCATTTTGCTCTAAGATATGAATATTTCCCCCCAGAACCCCCGCATCATTAATCAAATATGTTGCACTTGCTAATGAAGCAATACCACTGCCGATAAGATAAACTCTGGCGTCCTTTGGATTATTATTTTTACCTTTTAACATTATGTTAATCTCCCGACTTGGATGGAAAACTGTAAATGATTGCACTTATATTGGTAAAGCCAATAGGATTGCAGTGACGATGATTAACCAATTACCCAGCTATAACTTTAGACTTCATTCACCGTAATGTGCAGTATTCATTGAAATGACTTTTATCTATCCGCACTCCTCAGTAACAGCAAAATTCAGACCGCAATATGTCGGGTTTGAGTTAGCCAGAGCAGAGAAAAAACGGACAATCTGGACATGAAAATAGGGAGAAAAGATGTTCAATATCATTGCTACGCTGCTATCAGAAAGCGCTAGTAAATTATTTTTAGTCGGTTTTAAACGCGCTTAAACGCAATAGAGCTTGTTCAATTACCTGTGCTGATGCCTTTTCTTGGATTTCATCTACTTCAAAATTATTAAATAACTCACCTAAAAATACACATGTATAGGTTAACGGTGCATAGGAAAATAGCTTTGGATTATAGATAAAATCACATCCACATCTTTCCATCCAAAATGAATAATCCTGCGCATCCATAAATTTAGTTTCTAGAACAGTCTGTTTTAAATTCGTTAGTAGCGCAGTTAAATCAAATTCTTTAACATTAAATTCAGCGCTAATTGCCGCTAACGCGTTGATCGATTGCTGGTCTGGTAAAATATCAGTGGTGTGAATGTTGCCCATTATTAATCTTCCCTATAAATTAAACGAAATAGCAAAATGGTGATTTTTATTGCAGCACAGACAGTCTTTGAAAATCACATTTCCAATACTTTTTAATGACTTATATATATTAACACCCGTTCGAGAATTCGCCATTGCAAAAACAAAAAATTAATAATTTTAATGAGCCACCCTGAATATTTTTGCTAAGAGAAGAATATAAACTAGAGGCAAAGCCCAATTTATTGAAGATAAATAACCATAAAAGCAGACTTTCTGCTACGGTGATTTTGATAGCTAAAAAATTTACTGCGACAAGTGCTATAACTTAGAATCTTTACGTAGTCTTTCTCTATAATGGTCTTTTGCGAGTTTTTGCATATCTGCAACCAGATCGCTTTCATCCATAATTTCACGCCCGAGCAGGGTCTCTATCGCATCCTCTAAAGTAACAACACCAGCCGTTTGGCCAAACTGGTCTTCCACCAAGAAAAGTTGCTCGTGACGTTTAATAAAAAGGTCTAATACATTTAAGACTGGAACTTTTTTTGAAATACGGAAAAGGGGCAATTGAATCTCTTTTAATCGCTTATTGCCTTGCCCATGTCGTTCACATTCATAGAGTTGCCCTTTAATTATCACCCCGGTGATACTGTCAATGCTTTCACTGTATATAGGAATACGAGTAAAAACAGCGGTTTGCTCAAAGCTCAATGCCTCTTTAACCGTTGTTATTTCAGGTAAGGCATGCACCACTGTGCGCGGGGTCAAAATATCCTCAACTTTGCAATCTCGTAATTTTAAAATATTCTCTAATAACTGGTTTTCTTGGCTTTCGATCGCCCCCTCTTTATAACCCAAAGCGGTAAATGCCAAAATCTCTTCTCTACTAATACCGGCATTTTTATTGCGACTAAATAAAGAGGTTACCCGTGTGGCCAACCAAACCAGCGGGAAAATTGTTTTAACTAAAAAAGAGATGATATAAGCAGAGGGCACCGCAAGTTGGCGCCAAAATGTGACGCCCAGCGTTTTTGGAATAATTTCAGAAAAATACAAGATAGCCAATGTCAGCAAAAAGGCAATAAGGGTTTCCCATTGATCACCATATACTCGAAGCGCTTGTGCGCCTACTCCAGCGGCACCCATAGTATGTGCAAAAGTATTTAAAATGAGAATGCTGGAGATCGATTGATCGATATCTGCTTTGGTATTATATAACACCTCACCCGCACGCGGATTTTGTTGCTTGGTTTGAACAATAAACGTAGCAGTGACAGACAGCAAAACCGCCTCTAATACCGAGCATAAAAACGATACGCCAATCGCTACCATGAGATAGGTAATAAGTAATATCATTTATCTTTGTCTACTCATTTATAAAGTGATTAAGAGCCATCTCTACTAGCTAATTTACACGCCTACTTTTTTGTTATTGGTTCTTGTACAAATCCTTTCATGTTGTCTATTAAATCGATCGGCAATGGAAATACAATTGTTGATGTTTTATCATTGGTTATTTCGGTTAAAGTCTGCAGATATCTAAGCTGTAGCGCATTCGGTGCTTTATTTAATACCAACGCCGCTTGCTGCAGTTTTTCGGATGCTTCCAACTCACCTGTCGCATGAATGATTTTTGCGCGTCTTACCCGTTCAGCTTCTGCCTGTTTTGCTAATGCGCGGATCATGCTCTCATCAAGATCGACATGTTTTACTTCAACAGTTGCGATTTTGATCCCCCAATTATCGGTCTGTTTATCTAAAATAACCTGAATATCTTTATTTAACCTGTCCCGCTCTGACAACAATTCATCCAGTTCATGCTGCCCTAACACTGAACGTAATGTAGTTTGTGATAACTGACTGGTCGCTTCCAAATAACTTTCCACATTGTTGATTGCCATCTGCGGATCCACCACGCGAAAATAGACCACCGCATTAACTTTCACCGATACATTATCACGCGTTATCAAATCTTGCGTCGGCACATCTAATACAATAGTACGCAGGTCTACCCTGACCATCTGTTGCAGAACCGGAATTAAAATCACTAAACCCGGTCCTTTAACTCGCTCGAAACGGCCCAGAAAATAGACCACACCACGCTCATATTCGCGTAACACCCTAAGCATGCTCATCAGCAGTGCAACAACGAAAATAACAATACTGACTAGACTATAAATGATCATGATTTTGCTCCTTATTAATAGGCTTATTCATTTTTTACTCTTTTTCTGAGCCGCATATGGGGTCACTTGTAACCATAAACCGGAAACTTTCTCAATACTGACCAGCTGCGCACCGCAGAGCGGAACGCTACTACGTGCTTGCCAAATCTCCCCACCGACTTGAACCCTTCCCTCTCCTGAATCGAAATCATCTATAACATTGGCAAGCTCACCAATCATACAATCCACACCTGTCGTTACCTTTTTACGCCGGATTTTCAACAGCAAAGTAATAATTACAAAGGTAAACAAGAAAGAGACAAGTGCAAACCCTGCAATAAGTGGTTTAGCTATTTGGAAGGCAGGTAAAGAACTGTCCATAAGAAAAATAGAGCCGAGTACAAATGAAACGCTTCCTCCAAATCCCAGAACGCCAAAACTTGGACTTAATGCTTCGGCTATTAATAATGCAATACCCAGAAAAATAAGTGCTAAACCGGCATAATTTACTGGTAACATTTGCAGTGCATACAAACCGAGCAACAAACAAATCCCACCTAGCACTCCGGGCAAACCAACGCCGGGATTATAAAATTCAAGGAGTAATCCATAGATACCGATTAGCATTAGGATATAAGCAATATTGGGATTTGTGAGTGTCGCTAAAAATGTAAATCGCCAATCGGGTATGCGTTTTATAAATTCCACATCCTCTAATGCCAATGCTTTGCTCTGCCCATTGAGGTTTATTTGCCGCCGATCAGCGAGCTTGATAAGTTGCGCAAGATCATCCGCTATAAAATCAATTACATTTTTAGCCAATGCTTCCTGAGCATCTAAACTGGCGGCCTCTGTAACTGCTTTTTCAGCCCAATTTTCATTGCGTCCATGCAACTTTGCCAGACCTTTAATATAGGCAGCCGCATCGTTAATCGCCTTTTTCTCATGGGTTGTGCTGGCACTGACTTCTTTCTTGTTTGTGGTTGACGTTTCCTCAGATTTCGCTTTGCCTTCACCCGGCTGGTTTTCAGCGGGTTTGCTATCTGGCATGGCAATTGAAACGGGTGTGGCAGCCCCTAAATTTGTGGCATTTGCCATTACAGCAAGGTGACTGGCGAATAATATATAAGTGCCCGCGCTCGCCGCGCGTGCACCGGAAGGCCCGACCCAAGTAGCAATAGGTACAGAAGATGCCGTAATAGCACTGATAATCTCACGCATCGAAGAGTCCAATCCGCCAGGTGTATCCATTTTAAGGATCACTAAGGCGACTTTTTGTTGATTGGCTAAGTGAAGCTCACGACTGATGTAATCAGAAGATGCGGGACCAATGGCTCCCTGCACGGGAATAACCCACACCTCTTTCGCTATGGTTGTAAAAGAAAACATCACAGAAATCAACAGTAAACAAGCAGGAAAAACTTTCATTTCTTCCCCTCCAAAAATCTCTATATGATTTATACCCAAACCACTTCAAAATGCAGGAATCAGCAAGTCGATAAATGATGAGGCTCTAGGCAGAAGGTTGATGATCTAGTCATTCTAAATCGAAACCTTCTAACAACGAAGATCATCGTTTATCGCCTTGCCCTATGGGAGTTTCGCTCGAAAGCTAGCACTGCGTTGCAACATTTGAAAAGGGAAATACCATTCTCATCATGTTGCGCCTTGTTCTAGCATCCGAGCGAAGCTCTGAATCTGCATTTTGAAGTAGCTTGAGTATAAGCGTAGTACAGTTTTATCCCTCTCAAAAAACAAAAACGCACCGCATGAATAAACAAGCAGTGCGCTACTCTCTTTTTAATTAAACAACTCACGTCGTATAAAAAATCAGTTCATTTTTGCTAATAACAGATTTAGCAGCAAGCTTATCTGTTACTTTTTTTCATTCTTGGTAATAACAGATTTAAGGTAATTGCTACCAAACCACACAGACTGACGCCTTGCAGAC
>NZ_JBLIEK010000033.1:0-35133 GCF_047632995.1 Psychromonas sp. | reverse complement strand
GTCTGTATTTAGCTTCCTAGGCTTAACGGCAGGCGGGATAATAGGCTCTATAATTACAGCCACTGTGGGCGCTATTATTTTGTTATTTGTCATTAATTTAATCAAGAAGGCCTAACTTAATATCAGGTTCAACCACTATTGAGATGTTGCCTCCCTATATGGCCTGATAAGGAGGAGCTACTCACTCTATTCTTTATGCTCATCACCCGCTAAGGATTCATCATGTCAGCCATAATTCTAACGTCGGTTATTACCTGTCCGCATTGTGGGGGCAAAAAAACAGAAGTAATGGCAACTGATGCATGTCAGTTCTTTTATGAGTGTACTTCATGTCATAAGCTGCTCAAGCCGTTACCCGGAGATTGTTGTGTTTTCTGCTCTTACGGTACAGTGAAATGCCCACCTGTTCAGCAAAGTAATAGCTGTTGTGGGTAACGCGCATAACAATCAGCAGCATTGTGAAAACTAATACGCTGTACGTTCTGCGCGGCTCCTAGTTGGCGTCCTGTATTCCGGCCCAGAACTCTCCAAGATGAATGAAGATAGTTTACTGAGTTATCCGTTGCTTGAGCTGCTTAAATTTATTGCTGTGCTTATCTTCCTGGATACAAACAGTTAACAGATCATCAATGAAATGAAGCAGCGCGCGATATTCAATCCGCTTGATTTGCGCTTGCTGTTTTTCTGTCAGCATATGATAGATAGTGGCGGCACCAAAATCCCCGAAAATAATATTGGCCTGATCATCAAAGAGGGTGTTATGGGCGTAGAGATCCCCATGACATACCTGCAGTGAATGAAGGTGCGCAAAAAGATCATCCATCTGTGCAACGATTTTATCAATATCGTCAATGGATAGGGTGAAATCCTGTTGGAAGGTGTCCCGGGTGCATGTTTTAAAACAGGGTGGTAATCCTAAATTGCGATAGTGCGCGGGGATCAGGCTCATTATCAAGGCCAAATATCCGTTTTCATTGACCTGTGCCAAGGGCTGAATCAAGTTTGGATGATTGCCAGCCTGTAAGCATGCTTGTAACTCATCTTCTGGATAACCATCGCTAGTAACTGATCCTTTAAAAACTTTTACAGCGATTTGCTCTGGGAATCTGGTCTGCTTTTTATGCCAAGTCGCCTTGGAAATAACCCCGGATGCACCTTGACCCAATACTTCTTGCAGCGTGAAACTCGATGAAGGGATTGCTGGGATAGATTGAACACTAATATCCGACTGACTAAAGGGGTTACCTGAAAAGGCAAACCAGGCAAGTTTAGGCAGAGCCAGTAACTGATCTGGACATTCTGTCAGTTTGTTGGCTGAAATCCGCACTAATTCAAGGTTACTCGACAAAGCCAATGTTTGCGGCAGCGCTGTTAAGCGATTGCCCGCTAATGCTAATTTTTGTAGCCGCGGCCGCCAGCCCAGCGCATCAGGCAGAGTTTCAAGCTGGTTATCGGTTAAGATAAGCCAACGTAATGCATTCGGTAATGCATTTTCTGAGACCAGACTTATTTTATTGGATTTAAATCCTACCATTTCTAAGTCAGGGCATTGACCAAGCACTTCGGGTAGCGTTGTAAATAGATTATTTGAGGCGAAAATGATTTTAAGCTTTTGTAGTTGTCCGAAAGTGGCTGGTAATGAGGTTAATTGATTGCCGGACAGATCAAGAATTTCTAAGCTGTCGGCCAACGATAATATTTCTACGGGAAAAGAGGTTAAATCTTCTGCTAATTTCAGGTGTTTAATGCCAGCTAGTTCGCCAGATTTTAACTGAGAGAGAGTGTGCAAGATAATGGCTCCAGGCTTAATACAAAACGGCGGCCAGTCTACTTGAAAGCGATCCAAAAGTGTAGAAGAAGGAAAACAGTTTAAAAGGCGCAAGAAACCTGCTCTTATACAGGCTTCTAATTGTCGATATAGTGGTTAAAGAACAGTAACCACCTCTTCTAACGCTTTACGCGATTTCGGCAGCGCCGCATTGTAATCTTCACTTTCATGATGATATCCAATAGCCAGTGCTACATGGCATTCATATCCCGCCAGCTCATCAGCAAAAATCTCATTTAATAGCTGGGTATCAACCCCCTCCATCGGTGTAGAGTCGATATGTAAACGTGCCAGAGTATGCAGAGCATTACCAAGAGCAAGGTAGGTTTGCGATTTGGTCCAAGCGCTGTGTTGACCGTTCGCATCTTTATTTGCTTCAGCAAAAGCGTAAACTGCAAATGCAGCCTCTTTTTGCGCTTCTGTAAGACGTTTATCCTGGATCCCTTTATTGATAACGCCTTCATAATCAGCACGTGTATATTCCATTTTATGTGCAAATAAAATCACATGAGAGCAGGCCTTAATATGATGCTGATTAAATTGATACATATTGGCGAATGAATCATGCATCCTTTGCTTCGCTTGCTCTGACTCAATAACGATAAATTTCCACGGTTGCGAGTTAATCGATGATGCAGATAAGCGCAGCGCTTCAATTAAAATAGCGAGATCTTGCTGGGATACTCGTTTACTGGGATCATATTTTTTTGCAGTGTAACGTTGTTGCAGATCTTGAATAATTGCATCTTTCATAATGGATTTACCTTTCTTAATTTAATGTTCTTGTGCGTTAAATAGCCTGATTATTGTATTGCAAGGCACACAAGTCAATGAGTTAACTTTTAGTAACCTAGTCTACTGGGGGGAACGATTGCCGGTAAACCGCCAAGAATTTTCTATTCATAACAGATAACTGTTAGAATGGTCTTCCTGTTTATTGTTTTGATCTTTTTTGGAAATATTTATGCCTCTTTCTGCGCTCACTTCTCTTGATGACTTTTACCAACTATTGGCCGCCAGCCTAAAAGATAATAGTCTGACAAAACTGCTATTAAGTAAATACAAAGGTGCAGATAAGAGCTTAGAACGGTTAACCATTCGCCCCCTTACACTGCAAAATGAACCTGTACTTTGCTTTGTCTATCAGCATCAAACAAATCACATCACTAAAAACTACGGTTATGATGAAGGTGTCGAGATTATAAAATCGTTGTTAAGCAGCGATTTTAAAAGTGCCTATCTGACCCTTGCAGGTGCTGAAATTCAAGTAGAGATCAGCAAAAAAGGTAAACTGAAAATAACCACGCATAAGGTAAAAGAAAACGCTGATAGCCAGTTACAACACAACCGTGATAAAAAACGTTTTGTCGATATTAAACGGCCATTTTTGACTCAATTGGGCATTACAGACAAGCAGCAGAATCTTATTCCCGCCATGTCGAAAAAATGGAAACAGATCAATAAATTTATTGAGGTGTTTGGTCAGGCATTAGAGGTTTCAGCCTGCAACAAAGGGGAACCTGTTAATGTCGTTGATTTTGGCTCCGGCAAGGGATATTTAACCTTTGCAATCCATGATTATTTGCGTCATAGCCTGCATAATGATGCGCAGGTGACCGGGGTTGAATTACGCCAAGGGTTGGCCGATTTATGTAATGAAACCGCTGCAACACTGGATCATCACGGCTTGTCATTTGTTTGCGGTGATGTGAAAACACACGCACCGAAACAAACGGATGTGATGATTGCACTGCATGCGTGCGATATTGCCACCGACTATGCGATTAACTATGGTATTCAAGCGAACGCCGCCATTATTATGTGTTCACCTTGTTGCCATAAACAGATACGTCCGCAAATGCACAGCCCGGCGTTATTTAAACCTATGTTGCAGTATGGCGTGCATATGGGGCAGCAGGCGGAAATGGTGACCGATTCATTACGCGCTCTATTTCTAGAAGCTTACGGCTACACAACCAAGGTGTTTGAATTTATCAGCCTTGAACACACCAATAAAAATAAAATGATTTTGGCGATTAAAAAGAACCAGCACAACGGCAAGGAAAAAAGTGAAATATTGCGCCAGATTGCTGATATTAAAAATTATTACGGTATTAAAGAGCATTGCCTGGAGACCTTGTTAGCAGAGAATAGCAAGCAAAACGAAGTTTAATAGAATCAATCCGTCAAGCCTCTGTTTATTATCCGCAGAGGTTGAGTAGGGCACTCGCCGCTGACCTCTTTAACCTTTGTAAATCCCGCCACAAAAAGCAGGCTACCTCTCCTTAAAAACATTCATTCTCTACTATGCTGTAGTTATGTTGTAGTTATGTTTTAAAACTTTTTTTGTGAGCTAGCCGCTTTACAGCACTCATGCAACCTACAGGCATATTCGCTTTAGTTTGGGATTATTAGAAGGTATTTCTGATGGATTATGAAATTCCCGCAATATTTATCACTCTCTTCGTTTTGCTATGCACGGCGGCCATTACCCAGCCATTGGCAAAGATCACCCGCATCCCTTATCCGATTCTGCTTGTTGTTACTGGGCTTTTACTGCATCTGGCTCAGGACTATCTCTCCCTGCCATTGAAAATTCTGACCACAAAAGAGATAGCGCATGACATTATCCTCTTTCTGCTTTTGCCGACATTGGTCTTTGAAACAGCGTACAACTTAGATATCAGTAAATTAAATGCAAATCGACTTGCTATTTTTGTACTTGCTTTGCCAGGCGTACTTATTTCAACCCTCATTGTTGCAGCTATTATTGGCTGGTTTACACCGCTTAACTGGCATCTGGCTTTATTGCTCGGCGCAGTTTTAAGTGCAACCGATCCCAGTGCCGTTATCAGCGCATTTCGTCAACTTGGTGCCCCTAAAGATCTGATTATGTTAATTGAGGGTGAAAGCCTGTTTAACGATGCGACCGCTATCATGTTGACTAAAATACTGGTGGTTAGTTTTGCTTTTTCGGATAGCTTTTGGCCTGTTTTGGGGAATGGCAGCGCCATTTTTATTTTAACCCTCGGCGGCGGTGCACTGTGCGGCTGGTTACTTGCCCATCTTCTGCTATTATTGCAAAAAAATATTCCGGACAATCCGTTTTTAGAGATAAGTCTCAGCCTTATTTTGGCATTTGCGAGCTATCTTATTGCCGAAGAAGTGCTGCATGCAAGCGGCATAATCGCAACTACCACAGCCGGTATTACGTTAGCAATTAGAGCGCCGTTGCCTATTTCACATATATCTCAGCAGTACCTCAACCATTTTTGGTCTTACCTCTCTTATCTTGCCACTGCGAGCATATTTCTTATTGTTGGATTGTGGATGGATTTGTCCCTGATCTGGGAAAATATAGATATTGCCCTGATTGTGCTTGCTGGACTGTGGTTGTCACGCGCGTTGATAGCATACTGGCTGCTGCCGCAGACAGGTTATCTACAACAACAAGCCAAAACTACGCCTATCGAATTTCGTCATATTGTCTTTGTGGGAGGAATGCGCGGGGCGGTAACTATGGCGCTGGCGATGGGATTAGTAAGTTTGATGGGAGATGAAATAATTTTATCTGTCGCTATCAGCGTGGTTTTTTTTACAACCCTGATTCAGGGCTTACTTATTCGCCCGCTGGTCACTTATCTTGCGCCTAAAGAACCCGACATTAATGTTCAGATAGCCAGCGCAGAACTGGCACTGGCAACCTTGCGTCACGGTAAAAAATCGTTACAACCGCTGCTCAATTCAACATTCGCTAATACCGGTGCGCCACAAGCGTTGACACTTAAGCTTCTCCCCATGATCGAAGCGCAAGATAAGCAATTACAGCATCTGTTGAGCATTGAAGTCGGGCCGGTCGGTGTATGGAATCGACTTATGTTACGTTGCGCGACTATCGAGATAGGGTTTTTATATCGCCTTTTTGATCAAGGCTTGATTAGAGGTATTGTTTTTGACCAGCTCAAAAACTCACTTGATGAGCAGGTGGAAGCTATCCGTCACCAATATAAAAGACCGACATTTTCGCTACTGCCTAAACAAGTGTTCAATCTATTACAAAGGGTAATGCCAAAAAGAGGTCGCCGTTCCAGTGAGCTTGTCGAGTTAGAATATGAGATGGCGTGGGCGAGACTGATTAGCTGCAATAAGGTACTGGAAGAATTACAAATAGAATCTAAAGATAAAACCATACCCGAGACCGTTGGCAAAAGTGTGCAAAAAATATGGCAAGGCTGGTTGGACAACTGCGAGCAAAAGATAGCCATGATAGATAGCCAACACCCCATTATTGCAGCTAAAGTCCAGCGTCAATTAGTGATAAACTATTTACAGACAGCAGAAGCCGAGTATTTACAGGAATATCTGCAGCAGTCCCTTATATCGGAAGCCGATGCTGATCGGATCAATCAGTTATTAAGAACAATCGAATTATAAGGCGATAGGGCGTTGTCATAGCGATGCAAATTATTATTTTGTATCCATCTGCCCCCCGCTAGCCGTATAATAACGGCTGATACCGTTAAATATGACCGTTTTAGGAACAACAATGATAGAAGAGCAACAGAATAACCCGTTACACGGCCTTAAATTAGAAGTTTTACTGACTGAACTTGTCGAATTTTATGGCTGGAACATTCTCGCTGCGGCGATGCGTTTCCACTGTTTTAAGACTAACCCATCCATTGAAGGCAGCCTTAAGTTTCTTCGCAAAACAGAGTGGGCAAGAGAAAAACTAGAAGGTTTTTATCTGTCCCGTTATAAGCGTATGCCAAGACCCAATGATGAAGAGTTTGAATTGCCCCCCCGAGAGCGTGTTTTCCCGCTCTCTATCGTGCCGCGTGAGCCGATGGTTTTAACCGTTGAATCGATAAAACTTTCGCAGGCTAAAGCCGCTTCTGCACATAAAGAGAAGACTGCACCAAGACAAGCGCCGTCCAATAGAAAAAGTTTTAAGCCTGCACATAAAGCGAGTCATGCAACTAAGGGGAGCGCAAATAATTCAGAAGCGCCTTACGATCCATCAAATCCATGGAATAAATAGTCAGACTAAGGGCAGATGCCAGTAATAAGATGCGTGCATAAAGCACATATCTCAAGTGAACTTTTTACACAAGAAACTGCTACACTGGCGGCAGTGAAAATTGTAATACACTCAGAATAAAATCTACAAATATGGAAAAAAAATGCAAATTATAGAATACCTAAGTAAAAGTTATCAGCACTTTTTGGACGATGTGTCTCTGCTTGCTAAACGCAGAACGCGTTTTCTTATCACATTAAACGGGGCAAGCCCGAGCGCTCTCATCGCTGTAACAGATGATATAGAGCGGGCTGCCGAGAAGAAAGTGCAGTTATCTACGGCGATTATTGATAAACAATCGGAATCTTATACAACAAATCTATTCACAGAGGCGAAAGCCAGTCAGGATATACTTTTGTTTGAAAAAGCGGACCTCTTATTTGCAAATAAAACAGCATTGAAACGAAGCCACGAACGCGACACTGGCTTTGATCTAAACAACTTATTTAAAAATATCGCTACACATAACGGCATCGTTATTTTAGCGCCAGAAAAAATGCAAACGCTTGGCGCCTCAATGTCGACTAAAGTGGATGTTGTCATTCGTTTTCCGAGCGTATAAATCTGAGCTTTCAAGGTCATTGACTTAGATTTATAGCAAATACTATTTAGTGGTAGGTCGTATATTATGACTTGCCACTACTAGCACTACTAGCACTACTGGCTTTAAAGCGAAGCTAAATCCGCAATTACTTATCAAACCTTATCCTTCCTGCAACGAAATTTCACCTTCTGTAATAGCAAAACTATTTTTCTCCAGTAATACAAAACATTAAAGATCCTTTATTAAGCGACTTAAAATGCAGAGTTTTCTTCGGGTACTACACTAATATTATGAGTTAGCTGCAAATTTAGGTCGTACTGGTCGAAGAGATAACAACATAGGAATTGTGCTATGGCTGATTGGGACACTCCTGCGGGAAACGGAGTAATATTTCATAATTATATACAGAAGAGCACGCAAAAGGTTATTTCCTGTTTAGAGATGGCCTTTGCTGAACTTGCGGGGCTACAGCAGAATGTACTCACCCCCGATTTTTTGTTGCTGGCCTTACTTTCTCAAGAAGATAGCGAAGCGCACAAGATATTGGTCGATCTGCTGCCTGATGCTAATGACGCTGCTAATCGTATGGTTGGGAAAATACGGCAGCAGTATCAAAAAGGCGCTACGCAATCGCCACCGCAAATTGTTGCCTCACAAGAGGTCGCTGAAGCATTCCGCATTGCCTATGGAGAGGCAAAAAGTCTGGGTGATGATTATATTGGTACGGGTGCCTTGTTTATTGCCCTTTTTGACAAAGATGTAGGCCATACTGCTGTGCTGCTGAGAAAAGAGGGGATCACTGCTGAGCAGGCACGTGAGTCTCTAAAAAATAGCAGGGGGGGGCGGACACTCAAAAGCCGAGATGCAGAAAGCAAGAAAGATGTCCTGGAAACCTATACTAATGATCTTACTGAGAAGGCGCGCAAAGGAGAATTGGATCCCGTTATCGGGCGTGAAGATGAGATAGCGCTAATTATACAAACACTTTCCCGCCGTAAGAAGAATAATCCCGTCCTTATAGGTGAGCCGGGCGTCGGTAAAACAGTGATCGTTGAAGGGTTGGCACAACGGATTGTGGCGGCTGACGTGCCAGAGACCCTGCTCAATAAACGCGTGCTCTCTTTGGATATGGGGGAACTGGTTGCGGGTGCTGCTATGCGCGGTGAATTTGAAGAGCGCTTAAAGTCTGTGCGTGATGCCGTTATTCAGGCCAGTGGCAAGGTTATTCTGTTTATTGATGAATTACACTCTGTGGTCGGCGCGGGAGCAAGTGCTGGAGGGCTGGATGCTCCCAGTCTGCTCAAGACGGCATTGGCTCAGGGAACACTGCAGGTTATCGGCGCCGATACCCTAGATGAATATCGCAAATATATTGAAGCAGATAAGGCGTTGGAACGGCGTTTTCACCCGATATTAGTCAGAGAGCCAAATATAGAGGATACGATCGCCATATTAAAGGGGATCGGCCCGCGCTATGAAATGCACCATCAGGTAACTTATGCACCAATCGCATTCGAGGCCGCGGCACGGCTTGCTGAGCGCTATATTATGGATCGCCGTCTACCTGACAAAGCGGTCGATTTGATCGATGAAGCGGGCTCGCGTAAGCATCTTCGCCTTACCACTATCCCGCGAAATTTACGCGATCTTGAACGGCAACATCAGGACTTACTGCGCAATAAAACGGATGCCTTCAATGCCCAGAATTTCGAACTGGCCGCGCACCAGCAGATGGAAATACTTAAAGTCGAAAAAGAGCTTGTAAGCGCACGTAATGAATGGCAGCAAGGAAGAGATAAAGAAGACTCAATGGTCAAAGAAGATGATATTGCAGAGGTTGTAGCTCGCTGGACAGGTATCCCAATGGCACGCATGGTGGAATCCGAGTCAGATAAATTAGCCAAAATGGAGGAAAAACTGCATCAACGGATTGTAGGACAGCAGGATGCTGTTCACGCGGTGGCGGATGCTATTCGCAGAAACCGGGCCGGGATCACCTCAAGTCAACGTCCTATTGGCTCATTCCTTTTTCTAGGGCCTACTGGAGTCGGTAAAACCGAACTGGCTTGTGCCTTGGCTGCCTTTCTATTGGACGACGAATCAAGAATAATTCGCTTAGATATGTCGGAATACATGGAGCGCCATGAAGTCTCTAAAATGATCGGGGCGCCACCAGGATATATAGGTTATGGAGAGGGCGGACAATTAACGGAGCGCGTACGTCATAATCCGTATACCGTGGTGTTATTGGATGAGATGGAAAAGGCTCATCCTGATGTGTTTAATATGTTACTGCAAATACTCGAAGATGGTCAGCTCACCGATGCACAGGGCCGGATGGTTTCCTTTCGCAACACCTTAATCATAGGGACCTCTAACTTAGGTACCGAAGCGCTGTCGCCCGACAAGCGGCGCATCGGATTTGTCCACTCACAAATGCCTAACTATAAAGAAGCGCAGCAGACAGTTATGCATGAAGTTAAGAAATTCTTTAAACCGGAATTTCTCAATCGATTGGACGATATTATCGTTTTCCACTATTTGGAAAAAGAGCATGTGCTCCAGATCGCAGAGATGTTTGTAAATGAATTGCAAGATAGGATGAAACTTAAAGGGATTATTCTGAAAGTGGATAAAAGTGTCATCAATAAACTATCAGAGGACGGTTTTGATCCGGTTTACGGCGCTCGCCCACTAAGGCGTGAAGTGGAACGGCAAATAGAAAATCCTTTGGCCATGAAAATAGTGCAGGGGCAATGTCCGGATAACAGCCAAATTCACGTAAAAATAAAAGATAATGAGATAGTATTTATAATTAACGGCAAGCGCGTTTCTGAATCTGATTAAAGAAGTTAATATCTGCTATTTGTTTGCGTATATCACTTCTCAGCCCCTATATACCCATGATACCTCAAGATGCTTTATCAGGACTCAGCTCGGAGGCCAGAATAAGGTGCAGCAAGAAGGTAATGGTTGATCCCTTACCGAATGCTGTAACGCAATACTGATTGGCGGTGACGATCTATTCTCACAAACGGCCATTTTTAATCTGCTCAAAGAGTATAATATGCATGGGATATTCACCTGCAAAGAAGGTGCCCATCGTTATATATTTGAACGACTTAATGCACTTTATGAACAACCATGGCTTATTAAAATGGAAACCAAAGGTATAAAAAAACTGTCGTTTAATATGTACTTATCTGTATTACTCGCCTTTTTCATGCATCAAATTCCGGAATTATAATGATTGTCTGAAAACAAATAAAGCAACAACAAAAAGATGAATCCAGCATTAAAAATACGTCAATTTTGTTTTGAACTTTTAGCAGTAAAATAAATGACCAAATCGATAACTGCTGACATAAAACACTCTACTTTGAGTGTTGATTCTAAATTATTTTTTCGCTAACTCAAATCTGAATTGACTGCCTATACCCGGTTGGCTAGAGACGGTAATAATGCTGTTGTGCATTTCTAATAAACGTTTGACTATGGACAGTCCTAATCCTGCATTTGTCAAGCTATCTTCAGTATTGCTGCCGCGGTATTTTGGTTTAAAAATAGCTTCTAATTCATCATGTTGAATGCCTTTACCATTATCAATTATGCACATTTGCACTTTGTCTTGATAATCATTTATCTCAAGTTTAACCGCACCGCTGGCTTGGGTATGGCGAATGGCATTATCAATTAAATTTACCAAAACACGCTCTAATTTACTGATATCCGCATAGGCAATAATGCCTCTTTGGCTGTCCACTTTTACACTTAGCTCAACGCGTTTTTTATCTGCTTGGTAACGCAGTCGCTGCATCACATCATAGGCGAGCTCAACCACATTTACAGGCTCTGGAAAAAACTCAATATCACCACTCTCCAGGCGCGCCAATTCAAAAAGTTGCTCTACTAATTGATTAATTTGTTGACCATTTTTAAGCGCTAATTCAATAAGCTCAGGGCTGCGTTTATTTTCTTCGCTAATTAACCACGTTTCTAAATAACCATTTAATGCTGTCAGTGGGGTTCTAAAATCGTGCGAGATATGTGACAACAACTCACGTCTTAATTGCTCTGTGGTTTTTATTTGACTCAATTGATGATTAATATGTTGTGCTGCAGAGATAAAACTGTTCTCTAAATCTTGAATCTCTTTGCTGGCAAACCGTGAATGATGAGAGGGGCTTAGATTGGCAAAATCATTGTTCACATATTGTAAACTGCGTTGGCTTAATCTTTTAAGCGGTTTAGTAATAACGGAGACAGCTAATAACATGGCAATGAGCCCAAAAAGAATTGTCGCTCCTAAAATTAACGCACTGTCTTTTAATACTTTACTGCCTGAAAGCAAAGCAGTAGCTGTATCGCGCTTTTGCCCACCAATAATCACATATAAGTAACCTTGTGTTTGTTGCGCAAGCGAATAGATTGGGCTGACTGAAAATATTTTTTGCGTGTTTGGTGTACGCGGATCATCGCCATATAGCGGCAAATCGTGTCCACTTAAATAACGTTTAATCGGGTTTAAATTTACTTTATCTAGCTTCACTACGCCTTCCGGGGCTGAGTAGGCCAGTATTTTACCAGTGACATCTAAAGCATAAAACTCCCATTCGGGACCAAGCAACATTTGTGTATGAAAGACGGGCATTAAATTACTCGCTTCAATAATACCCGCATTTAATTTTGCGTCATCATGAACTATATGAGCCGCTAAATCACGGTGCAACATTTGCTCAACTTCATCAGCAAATTGTTCGCTACTATGAAAGTACCATTGAAACAATGCGAATGTAGCGACTAAAAATAGCGCGCCAATTATGAGTGCGAGTTGACTAGCGAGAGAGCGAAACATGGTTTACCTCAGTTAATATCAAATGACCTAATGGGAAAATTTATAACCCACCCCCCAAACCGTTTTTAACCAGAATGGGTTGGCTGGATCTGTTTCTAGTTTGGAGCGAAGGCGGTTTACGGTTGAATTGACGGTGTGCGCTGAACCTTCATGTCGGCATCCCCAAATTTTATCGAGTAATTGTTCACGGCTAAACACTCTTTGCGGTTGTTGTGCTAAAAAATATAAGAGCTCAAACTCTTTGGCGCTAATATCGAGTACGTTATCTGCGAGTTTTATTTGATATAAATTCGGATCTATTACCAAATCGCCAAACTGTAAAATTTGTTTGTTTTGATCTTGTTCTTGCTGTTTATTAGCACTGCGCCGTAAATGTGCTTTTACTCTGGCCTGCAGCTCTAAAACCGAAAATGGTTTCGTTAAATAATCATCGGCACCATTTTCTAATCCGGTGACTATATCTAATTCGGAGGACTTAGCCGTTAGCATAATAATTGGCACATCAGGCTGTAATTGACGCAGTCGTTTGCACAATTTAAGCCCATCTGTACCGGGTAACATAATATCTAAAATGGCTAAATCGTAATTCTGATTGAGGTGTTTATAGGCTTCTCCACCATCATTAAATACGTGTACTTGGTGATCTAGCATAGATAAATTAATTGAAATAATATTTGCGATGTCTTGATTATCTTCTACCAGCAATATTTTTTTTGTCATCAGTTTCGCTACTCTTATCTATTGATTGCCTGTTGATATAGATAAGAGCAGCTAACGCGCTATTTTATTGCATACGTTTGATAATTAATTTGCCAGCTGGGTTATCGAACTTATGCTCTGCTAGTAAAACAGAGCCAGTTAACTCATTTTCTGTCAATACCCCCGCATGCGCATAAACTCTGTTTACATCACCAATACGACTGGCATTGAAGGCTTCACCACCCGAGCCCGGCAGGGCAACTTCATCATTCATTTCAGTGCCGGCATCATAAACCATTAACATTTTTTGATAGCTGTCGCCAAGGGCCAATGCGCTTAAGTCCATATCTGTGAACCCCGTGAATCCATCGTTAGTATTAATTAACATGGTGGCAAGGCTCACACTAAGTGGTGCGCCTTGCGCTACTTCAAGCGTCCAGGTTATCGTATCTCCAGGTGTAACTGCCGTACTACTGACTTGGCTTTGTTGAATGCCGTTTAATGCGATAAGTTGACTCGTATCGCCACCTTCAGCCAACGATTCTAAGGCCAGACTTGCTGTTTCGCCTGTTTGCCATAACTTCATATCTACAGCATGAGTCATTAATGCTGGTGGTGAAAAAATTTGCCCTTGCGTTATGTTCATTAATGTAACTTCATAAATAAAAGGCAGTGCCATATCGTTATTGTCATTATTGTCATCGCAAGCCGCTAAAGTTGTAGTCAGTGCGAGCAATGCTAAATATTTACCATGTTGTCGATTAATATTTTTCATGAAATATCTCCCTTACTTAACAGTAACAACCAATTTAGCGACAGGGTTTAACCATCTATGAATTGTGCTATTGACATCAGAAATCCCTCCCGTGGCATCTGTATCACCGATATTACCAGGATGTATATGCACGTTATCGTTTGCTTCGTAGCTACTTGCGCCCGTTGCCCCTGTGCCTGCATTGCCACTTGGATCGGCTGGAATGCCGGCGCTGCCCGGTGCGCCGCCTCCATTGATAATTTCATCGTTGATCTCTGTCCCTGCATCATAAGCATTTAACATGATTGTGTACGTGCCTGCTTCGCTTGGGATTTTCCAACTATCTAAGCCGACAAAACCATCGTTAGTGGGTAGCATCATAGCCGTTAACGATAAATACATGTTTGCACCCGTGTCTATCATCCCCATAGAGGTAACGCCGGCAAGCGTTGGCATCGTGGTTAAATCTAAATTAACCCCAGAAGCTGCACTCACCGCAGTTTTTAACGCTGATGTATCACCGCCTTCGGCCATTTTTTGCAAAGCCGTTGTTGCCGTTTCACCTAAATGAAATAATGAGGTTTGCTGGTCATGCGCGGCCACCAATACTGGTGTGAATGCAATAGCATGGGTTAAATTGAGCAATTTAACCTCAAGCTCAGCGGAGTTTACTTGGGATGCTATTAGTAACGTTGATAGAACAGATATTGACTGAATCGTTTGTTTAATTTTCATGGCTGTCTCCTTTATTAAGTAACTACGGTTATTAACTAACTACAGTCTAAGTAATAGATATCTCACAGCGATGATTAAGTTATCACAAAAGTATCCCAATTTTTTGCAGAAAATGGGGAGGGAGTATGGGGTAGGGCTGGAAACAAATTAATGGCAGGTAAATCCTATCAACTGACTGCTTTGGCGCATTGCTAGTAACAAAATAGTTGCGCCTTTATCACACATTTTACTAAAAATGGCCAGCCTCGGTAAGACGTTTTCTATACTCTGTTAACAATTTGGTTACATGGAGATGTTATGTCAGATTCTAAACAGCAACTTTATTATCCCGCTGCCGAGGTGGTGCAACAAGCTGACCATTGACGGAGACCCATCAACTAAAATAATGGGATGTGGATTGCTACCGATAAGTTGACTCGTCCTGCGTTCGTTCAGAATGCAGATGAGCGTTACCAATAAGACGATCTGACCGTTTGATATCATTCTTGTTGGTTGTTTTAGATTGATTCTTTAGGCCTCTTCCTAGATAAGTAACCGATACTCATTGGTCGCGCATACCTGATGAAACAAAGATAAATAGCGTGTTAAGCCGAACTGAATATAGGCAGCGGCGATGTTGTTGTGTACTATATCTAAGATTTTCATAGCTAGTGTGCTCTATTGTTTTTGGTGAAGTAATATGATCACAATTAGCTATGGAAATCGTTCCCCTTATGCCATTGTTCTTGCTTTATTTTCGAAGGGATTCGTCAGGCTTTGGTATAAATATGGCAATACAGAAAATCATTATTGATTTACTTGGGTGATTATTCTATTTGCTATCACGGCGCAATCTGTTTTTATGGCTTAAAGGGGGTAGAATGGAACTTGTTAGCCATATTTGGCTCTAATTTAAATCCAAAATAGATTCAGCACCATTATTGCACTGTATGTTTATTTTTTGCTTCTAAAAAGTATCGATATTATTTTTAATATAAATAAAAAGAGTTAAGTATATGATTGCAAAGATTAAAGAATTTTTAAATACAATTCGAGAGCCCGTTGAGCCAGAATCCAGTGACGATCATACTGTCGCCATCGTCTCTTTATTATGTGAAGTTTGTAATGCGAATCATAACATTTCTGAAGAGGAGCAAGCGGCGGTAGAAAGAACATTATGCAAGCTGCTTTTAATCGGAAATGATAAAGCAAAAGAGTTATTGGAAATCGGTAAACAGCAAATAAAATCATCTAATTCATTGTTTGATTTCACTTCGCAATTAGGTGATTTAGACCATCCTACACGTATTAAATTAATCGCCGCAATGTGGGAAGTGGCTTATTCTGATAACCATTTAGATCCAATAGAAGAGTCCATTATTCGTAAGGTCGCTAGACTGATTTATGTTGAACATAATGAATTTATTCGTACGAAGCTAGCCGCTATGCCTTCTTGATAAATTAATATCTTCACGACACAAGTAGGGCGCGCTGATCACTGCAGCGCCCTAAATATTGTTATTTTAGATCCTGCTCAAGCAGCCAAATCCTGAATGCTTTTCTTTCCTCTTTACTTGCCAAATTATAGAGTTCGATAAGTTTCTCTGCTCTGCCTTGTCCCGCTGTAACGGTAGATGAAGCCATTGAAATGCCTTGCTCTTGATTGTAAGTATCAATGAGTTTTTCTATATCTCGATAAGGCAGATATCCTTCGCCTGAAAGAGTATCGCTTGCGATTATTTTTTTAGTTTGACCATTATTATATTTTACAATCCAAGTGAACCCTTTGCGTATAGCATGTTCAGCTTGGCTTTGACTGTTTATATTTTCCACTGTGATTTCGCTATTCCCCTCAATATTAACAGTGAAAATGTGAGGTTTACTTTCCATTATCTCGCTTTTCCCGAAACTATTTGCATACCTGACCACCACTTGATGGTCTCCTGGTGATACTTCAGGCGCTTTACTTGTAAAAAAAGTGCTTTCAATTTTTTGGCCATCTACCGCCAATATTTCTACCCCATTAACGCCAGTCAATATGGCGGCGTTACATAACGATGGCAGGATTAATGACACAAACAGAATTAAATATTTCATCTATATTTTCCCTTATTTATATTGCTGTTAACGCTTGAGTACAAGTCATAAACACTCGTAAGTGAATGATAGCAGGAAAAATGATCTCACTCAGTTTGTTTCTAATAGCGTTAGGATTTATCCATAAATTTAATGGCAACGGCTGTTTGAGTCACTTTGTTTTTACTGTTTGCCGAGGCTTGCTTTGCAGACTACATCAAAATAGCGCTATTAGTTGTTGTACTGAAAATAAACAGTTTTGCTTATTCTCTGCGCGACCACAGAATCAAGCCAAATAAATCAGTATGTTTTAATATATTATTGCGTTCCATCAAGAAAGACAGTTGTCGTAGTGGTAAGTTGACCCACTGATAAATAGTGCGGTTATATTTTAAATGAATGTCCAACACTGTTTATATACTGATTTTATTAATTTTAAGGATGCAACGTGCTAAAAAAACATAAAGGACTACTTTCCAATATAGGAACTCAAGTGGTTATCGCCATGCTAATCGGCACCGTGGTCGGGGCCTATATGGGCGAATCGGCTGCGATGTTTGCGCCTCTTGGTGCAATATTTATCCATTTAATCAAGATGCTTGTTATTCCACTGGTTGCAGTGGCTATTATTACCGGTGCTGCAAATTTAGGTGATAGTCCTGCGGCAGGTAAAATCGGTATTGGCACCTTTGTCTTTTTTATGCTGACTTCTGCTTTAGCGGTGGCGTTAGCCATCTTTATGGGTGAAGTTTTTACGCCTGGTGTAGGCGTTGATCTATCGAGTATGCAGGGGCTTTTCTCTAATGAATATGCTGATAAAGGTGCGGTACCCGGTCTATCTCAAACCCTATTAGGCATGATACCAACTAATATTTTTCAATCATTAAACAATGCGAATATCCTACAAATATTGGTTTTCTGTCTGTTCTTAGGTATTGCGTTGTCTAAAGTGGAAAACAGTCGCCGCCAGCCGCTGTTAAATATGCTTAACGGTTTAGTTGATGCTTTTGTTTGGATGATCAACGTAGTTATGCGTATAGCACCGATTGGTGTATTCGGACTTATGGCTGAAGCAGTAGGGACGTTCGGCTTTGATGTATTAACAACGGTAATGCAGTTATTTATTGTTTATGTTGGCGCCATTTTGATCTTTGGTTTTGGTGTTTACCCGTTACTTGTTAAACTTTTTTCCGATATGCCTGTGGGCCGCTTTATGTCCGCCATGAAACGTCCCCAAGCTGTCGCACTTTCAACTGCATCATCTATGGCAACCCTGCCTGTGACCATGGATACAGTGGAAAAAGAGCTCAATATTTCTAATTCTACCGCGTCTTTTGTATTGCCGTTGGGCGCGACTATTAATATGAGTGGTAATGCTATTTACTACGGTCTTGTTGCTGTATTTTTCGCTCAGATATTTCATGTAGATCTTAATATCGCCGCTTATACTGCAATTGTGCTTACCGCCACCATAGGTGCAATCGGTCAGGCTGGCGTACCAGGGCCTTCTTTCCTTGTTGTTGCTGTGTTGCTGGCTGCCGGTATTCCTATTGAAGGGTTACCGTTATTGTTTGCTCTGGACCGTATTTTCGACATGATACGTACCGCATTAAATATTACGGGTGATGCAGCCTGTGCGGTTATCGTAGATAAATTTAATCCGGAAAGTCAGACTGAGGCAGAAGTGATGCCAATCAATAAGCAGGCGGAACAGAACGTCGCTTAAAATTAGCAGCTGGATTTAATCACAAAAAAAGGAGCTTAATAAGCTCCTTTTTTATGGTTTATTGTATTTCCAGCCCCGCTATTTGGTGCCAAAAACCATTGCACTCTTTACTATCAAGTGGCCAATGCTTATCCGCACCATTGACCATTTCTCTATATTGCTGCAGTGTTGCAAAGCTTTCAATACCAGATGGGCTGATACGGAGCAGATCCACTAAACCACGCATCGAAGGCAGATCATTGATAAGATTGTAGCAGTAGCCGGACTGTGTCTGAATGCCATTTAACAGGAAAACTTGCTGATTTTCTTGCGTGCTTGCTGGACGTCCGTTTGGATATTTAATGCAGCATAATTCGCAATCATCTTTGCTTTTGTTCTCCGACCGGGCGGTAAAACAGCGGGCAGAATATGCCAAGGGCATAAAACCATGAGCAAAAACTTCAACTTCAAATTGCGATCGAATACCTAAATCCTCGCAGTCATTCAATGTTTTGGCTAACCAATCTCGAGACAACTCGACGGGCATCACCCAACGTTGCATTCCTTTATTAACAAAGAGTTTAATAACGCTGGCGTTATAGCAGTTAATCGCAGGACCACATACAAAGGGGAGTTTACTTTTAGATAATAGCTGGATGGCAGCAACGTCATTTGCTTCCACTTTTATAGTGCCATTTTCACAAAGTTGGCGTAATATTTTAACTTCAGATGGCGCTTCCAAAAGGGCCATGCTCGACAGAATAATCTCTTTACCTTGCCCCTCTAACGCTTTGGCAAGTTCAATCCAGTCGCGGGTTTTTAATTCGCGCCTTTTACTGCACACAGTTTCACCTAAATAGATAACATCTGCTTCACTGTTTAATGCTTGTTGATAAAAGTTCTCTACCGTAGGTTTGGGCCAGTAATAGAGCAGGGGGCCTAATGATAATTTCACACTATTTCCTTAAATTTATTGCCAATTACGATGATATGCACCCAGTGTTGTTTGGGTGCCTTCAGATACATTTGCAAGCACAGTGTTCCACCGCTCTTTTACCTGGTACATTTCCGGGTTGGCTTTATAAGTATCAATAGCCTCTCGCCAAACACGGGTAATTTGCTCTACATAAGCGGCACTTCGCTGACGGCCCTCTATTTTAACGGAGCAGATACCCGCACTCATTAGTTCGGGTAAGATCGGCAGGGTATTTAGACTGGTTGGCTCTTCAAGGGCATGATAAAGATTATTTTCAACATTGAATTTACCTTTACAGAGCGTAGGGTAACCTGCTTTTTCACCGTCTTGATAACGATCTATCAAAATATCGTTTAAACGCGTTTCCAGACCCTTATCTGTTTCCTGATAACGGACAAACTTTGCAGGAGAGCAGGCGCCCACTGTATTGGGTGATTCGCCGGTAAAATAGGATGATAAATAACAACGCCCTTCAGCCATAATACATAAACTCCCAAAGGCAAAAACCTCCAGATCAACAGTCGTATTTCTGGCAAGTTGTTTTACTTGTTGAATAGAGAGCACGCGCGGCAGGACAACGCGTTTAATATTAAAATGTTCTTTATAAAAATCGATGGTTGCGGTATTCGTTGCAGACGCCTGCACCGAAAGATGCAGTTCAAGTTCAGGGTATTTATTCGCGGCATAATCAAGTGTCGCAATATCAGCGATAATGGCCGCATTGGCGCCTAAATCAACACACTTATCGACCGCATTCTGCCAGCGTTTTTCACCGCCGGGATGTGCAAAGGTGTTAATAGCAACATGTAGCTGCTTATGATGATCGGAAATATACTGGGCACCTTGGAGCAGTTTTTTATCAGTAAAATTTAAACCTGCAAAGTGGCGTGCATTAGTGTCGTCTTTTAAACCGACATAAACAGCATCTGCGCCACAATCTATGGCGGTTTTTAAGGCCGGTAAGCTACCTGCCGGGCAGAGAAGTTCCATTAAAGCTCCTAACTAGATCAAGTTGCGCAATTGTAAAAAAATGACATATTCATGTATTGATATAGGGCAGGTATCTCTAAAGTAGTTAACATATAAATACTATTTTGATTTAGGCCAGTATCTTTATGCAGTTAAGCTTTATAATCTGTCCATAATAATCAGCGGAGTCTCTATGTTTAAATCTATGTTTGCAAACATTCATCACCAAGTCGTTATCAATACCCCAAAGCTACTTGCTATTCCAAGTTCATTTATTCCTTTTTTTGTGCAAAAAAAGTTATTATCAGATTTATTAGATAAAGTGTTCGCCGAAGCATTAGATGAGGGGGAACTGCTCTTTTTACAGGATAAATGGTTAAAAGTTGAAGTCACTGATCTCAAACTAACCTGGTTTTTGAGTTTTGCGGAAGGGAAACTTATTATCGCAGACCATTGTGAACAGGAAGATGTCACCTTCTCAGGTGCGGTAAATGAATTGATTTTAATCGCCGGACGAAAAGAAGATCCGGATACGTTATTCTTCCAACGCCGCTTATCGATTCAGGGAGATACTGAGCTTGGACTGGAGATAAAAAATCTACTGGAGAATATTGATTTTGATAATTTATCGCCTCTAGCCAAAAAAGCGATTGGAAGCTTTTCAAGCTTTGTTCAGCAAGGATTACTTGATCCTGAAATAAAAGTCGTTACCGCCTGATTAGTCATAAGGGAACAGGTAATTTACTGTTTTTTACCGGTTCCTTAATTGATCTCTATCACCTCACAATTTTGTTCTATATCCCAATCAATCGCTATGTGGTTATCTCTAAAATTAAATAGTTGCTTATGCAAATCCACAAAAAGAGGGGTATATTGATCATCTTTTTTGCCATTATTTAGTTCAGAAAAGGGAATGTTAATGCGTTTTTTATTACGGAAAAACCTTTCTTTGATCACAAGAGAGCAAGTGATGATATTTAAAAGTAAATTAACTAAAGCACATCAAGAGTTGGAAAATGCCGCTATTTGGCCTTCTAATTATAATCCTCCACTATTAGATCTATTTAGAAAGTTGGGTTATCGAATTCCACCTCCCCATTACCGTGGTTTTTTGATCAACTTTACCAGCCAAACACTTTTTTTTACTACCATTTGGGGGGCGATCATGTGGCTTCTTGTGTGGCAAACTGGATATGTACCCGTTTATTACGCACTGCTGGTTAGCAGTTCAGTGGGGCTTTTTTTCGGTTTTAGCATGGCGGTATATTACAAATTTAGTGCAGCACACCACCATTTGTCAGATTGGTCCGATTTTACTGAAGAACCAACCCCTAGCGTAAATAAAACTTAGTCGTCGCGTTTTGTAACTTCTAACAGATGGTAACCAAATTGTGTTTTAACAGGTCCTTGAACCACACCGACAGGGGCGTTAAACGCCACTTTATCAAATTCAGGTACCATCATACCTGGCCCAAATTCACCCAGAGCCCCCCCTTGTGCACCAGATGGACAAGCTGAATGTTGCTTCGCCAGTTCAGCAAAATCGCTGCCAGCTTCAATTTGTTGCTTAAGTTCAATACAGCTTTCTTCTGAATTTACTAGAATATGTCGTGCGCTTGCTAGAGCCATGTTTATTTCCTTTTATAGAGTTAGTTAGTACACGATAAATCAAATTCAGCAGAGAGGCAATTACTAGGGCCTGTTTATCTTTGCTATTTATAACGAATTGAGACACTACAAAACGTAGGCCAATTCTAAGTTTACCTTTACCTTATTATTCCGTCACCTTTGATTGAGGTAGCGCTATCCCTATCAATTCCTCCTAACTAAATGAAAATGTGATTTAAATTGTAGTAATCAAAGCATAGTGTTGCACAAATGGATGCAATTATTGGTAAACTAAAGGTATTTGCTATTGGGATAGCTAGAGAATATTATTTTTCGCATGCTTGAGTGCGTTAACTATATCTATTGAACATCAAACAGTCATTTACGGTCAATTATAAGCCATAATGAGAACAGATAAATTACTTCGCCTATTATTAAACCGGCAGTTACACTAAAGGAGAAGTAGTTGCGTAAGGGCTAATCACTTGTACACAATGTGCACTGTTTTGTTGCAAAAGTATTGCTTAGAGCCGATTTTTAATGCTTATTATGATAATTGAGTTGGATAGATAAAAACTATAATGAATATTTTTAAACTTGTTTTTTTACTGTTAATCATCTTTTTCCATGCAACGGTTATGGCCAAAATTAAATTTGATATTAACGGTGTTGATTCAGCCGCGAATGCTAATGTATCGGTCTTTTTGGCAGGACTAAATGAACCTCGAGATGCACAAAGTGATAGCTATTTAACACAGGTTGAAGACTCAACTCGTGAGGCCTTGACGGCTTTAGGTTATTACCAGGTGGAGATAAAGTTAGCGGTATCTGGTGAGATTGGAAAGCAAACTGTTATTTTAACTATCACACCCGGGGTACAAACCCGTATTACAGAACTGAGCATTAAATTAACAGGAGAGGGAAGTAAGGATCCTGAATTTAAAAAGTTACTTGATAAATTCCCACTTCAATTGAATGATGTTTTAAACCATGCGCAATACGAGACGGCTAAAAGCAGTTTAAAAAGTCTTGCCCGAAAACGTGGTTATTTTGATGCTAAATATGAAAAATCCTTAGTCGAAGTCACTAGTGAAAACAGTAATGCGGTAGTCTACCTTTGGTTTAATAGCGGGGTTCGTTACCAATTCGGCGAGTTGATTTTTGATACGGATATCCCGGCAGAAAAATTTGTCCGTTCACTACAAAATTTTACAGCAGGCGATCCTTTTAGCACGCTAATATTGAGTAAATTTAATGCCGACATAAATGAGACAGGTTATTTCAAAAGCATAACTCTGTTACCTGCGGTTAAAGAAAAACAGGGATTAAAAATTCCCCTCCATGTTGTCGCTACTATGCGCCCTGAAGATTCATTCAGTGTCGGTCTAGGCTTCAGCACAGATCAAGGCGTTCGTGGTAAGTTTCGCTGGATGCGTCCTTGGGTAAATGATTACGGGCATGCTATTGAAGGAAATTTAATTGCTTCAGTGCCTAAACAAGAGGTGGCATTAACTTATAAAATCCCGCTTGAAGATGCGCTTTATGATTATCTATCAATTCAAACAGGCTACAAAAGAGTTGATCAAAACGATACGAATACACAACAATATCTTGTTAGTGTAAATCGTCACTGGCGTTTATCAAATACATGGTTACGTACAGTTTTTCTTAAATATGATCTTGAATCCGGACGTCAAGGACAAGAAGATTTTTCAACTCAATTAATTATCCCAGGTATTAGTTTTAGTCATACGCGTAACCGAGGCGGTATTAACGCTTATTGGGGGGATAAACAATTAATTTCCCTCGAAGCCGCCAATCAGATCTGGTTTGCAAGTGATGATTTGGTTAAAGTTTATGGCCAATCAAAATTTTTACGCAGTTATAACCGGCATCAATTTATTGTCTCTGCTGAGTTAGGGGCAATATATACTGGCTCCATTGATAATGTTCCCTCTTCAATGCGTTTTTTCACTGGGGGAGATCAAAGTGTAAGAGGCTATGACTATGAAAGTATTGCCCCAAATGATGACCAAGGATATTTAGTCGGCGGTCTATACTTAGCGGTGGCTAGTTTAGAATATCGTTTCCCTGTTTCAGAAAACTGGAGAGTGGCTGTATTTGCAGATGCAGGTACTGCAACAGATGATTTTTCTGAGGATATTTCAATTGGTTCGGGAATAGGGGCAGTCTGGTCATCGCCCGTTGGTCCCATTAGAATTTATCTCGCGAAACCTTTTGTCAATGCCACTAATTCAATAGCATTACATTTTATGATTGGTCCTGAATTATGAGTTTTACATCCAAAACAGTTCGTTTAATAAAGTTAACAACAGCCTCAGTTTTCTTGGTTTTTCTAGCCATTTTATTACTTGCTAGCGTACTGTTATTTTCTCATTGGGGAAATCAAGCGCTAATCACTATAGCCCAAAAAGTTGAACCGCGTTTTTCTATGGAACTTGAGCAGGGCAGCTTATTCAATGCCCCTGTTTATTCTCAAATCAGCTGGATTGATCAGCAAGCCAATATACAGATAGGCTCCGCCAGTTATATTTTCGATTGGTTCTGCTTATTTAATAAGGTTTGCTTAAAAGAGCTTAATATCAGCGACGCAAAAATTATAATTGCGCCGCAAGATCCCTCTGAAGTTGATGAAAACAGTGAAAAAACAGCTATAGGGGCATTTGAATTACCTGTAGCATTTGATCTGCAAAAAATTAAACTAAAGAAAATTCATTTTGCATTAGGCGAGTTAACGGTCGATCTAAACGAGTTGAATTTACAAGCGCAGGCTATTCATAAAGAGATCCGGCTAAAAACCGCGCTCGACGGCTTGCTCGTTACCCTGCCTGAAGGTGCCGCAACGCAAGCGGCAACTACAAAATCTGCAGGCAATAAAAAACTGCCAACGTCACTGCCCGCATTGCTTTCAGCTGACCAATTGCCTGAAATTAGCTTGCCGTTAAATCTCTATGTTGAGCCTCTGGAAATTCGTAATTTCACCGTTAAACAGGGGGAGGGAACGCTCTTTGAACTTAATGCGTTAAATAGCCAGTTTAGTTTTACCGGCAGCAAATTAGCTATTCAATCTTTTGCTTTAAATTTACCGGAAACAGATCTGCAGCTAAACGGCGATATTGATTTTATCGGACACTACCCTTTAAATCTCTCTATAAAAGGGCAGCTAAAAGCAATTAAACAGTTGCAGCAAGCGCAACTATTATCAGGACAAATTTATGAGCTAAAAAGCGCTGGTGATTTATCACAATTAAAAACCGAACTGCTTTTATCGAATAAAATATCAATGCAGTTAAAATCAAAGGTTAACCTTTTCAAAGAAAATTTACCCTATTCATTATCTTTAAATTGGCAGAAATTACGTTGGCCATTGACGGGTGATAGCCAATATTCATCAGAAAATGGTTCGCTACAAAGCAGCGGCGATCTAAGCAATTACATTATCAAACTTGATGGCGGCTACCATATAGAAACTATCCCGCCGGGTTCCCTCGCCTTGCAGGCACAAGGAAATTTAACACAATTAAACATAAAGCAGCTGATGGTCAACACATTAGATGGTTCGATAAACTTGAGCGGCTTATTAAATTGGCAAGATAGAATAAAATGGCAAGGTCAGTTAAGCGTTGATAAAATAGATTTAGCACAATTAGATACGCAATATACAGGCAATTTTTCAGGAACCATCAAACAAAATTTGGCCGTCACATTAAATGCACCAAAGTCTCCTGCTTGGGAATTTACTATCCCTGAATTGGATATTAATGGCGTGTTTTTAAAACGGCCATTTGCTGTAAAAGGTGTTATCTCTGGTGATAATAAGCAGGGCGTCTCTTTTAAAGACCTCGTAGTTAGAAATGCCGATAATAAATTAATCGTTAATGGCTTGCTTGCTCAAAAAAATGATTTAAACGTTAAACTTGATATAATCAATTTAGGTCATGCATTGCTCGGCAGTACAGGTAAAATAAACGGTGAAATCAATATACAAGGCCCTAATGATGCCATCCAAGTAAAATCTAATCTGCAGGGGCAGTTGCTAAGTTATCAAACAAACACAGTAAACTCTTTTCAACTCGATGGTGTTGCTACTGTGTTGCCAAAACCAAAAATATCTTTGCAGCTAGCGGCAGATACACTCTCTATTGCGGACAATAAAATAGATAAGATTACGCTAAAAATAGAAAATGTTAGCAGCTCAGAGTCTGCTGAGCAGCACCAGATTCTACTGTCAGTAAAGAGTGAACTTATTTCCAGCGATCTACAATTTCAATTTCTGCAAAATAATACACAGTGGCTAACCACATTAAGTGCTGCAAGCCTCTATTTCGGGCAGCAGGAATTAAGTTTGAATAGCCCGATTGATATCACTGTTGAAAATGAAAACGCGTTGTTAAGCCCACATTGTTGGATATCATCAAACAATAAAAATGATAATAGTGGCAAATTATGCTTTAAAAAATTGGATATTGGCAAGGCAGGTGAAGTAGCACTTGATATCGATTCCTATCTATTATCCAGCTTTGATTCTTTTTTACCTGATGAGATAAGAATAGCAGGCGCACTTTCAGCAAATGCACAGATAAACTGGTTTGAAACAAAAAAACCAGTATTTGATATTAATATATTCTCTAATGATATGTCTATGAGCGTTAATCTTAAGAAAACTAAAAAGGGCAACGTTGTTTATCCGATAGACACTTTTAATATCAAGCTGGCGAGTAATAACAAAATAAGCGACCTATCCGCTGAGATCTCTTCAAAAAACTTAATAGATGCCAAAATTAATGGGCAACTATTTTTTTATAAAAACAGGCCGGATGTTAAAGCCATTGCAGAGATTGAACTGCCTGATTTTTCACCTTTCGCTGTATTAATTCCTCAGCTTGAAAAGCTTGCCGGTCAGCTACAAACAAAATTAACGATTACAGGTCCCTTAAAGCATCCTTTAGTAAATGGGCTTATCAATATTAATAACACCGAAATTATAGCGGTTGATACACCCGTTCATATCAGGCGATTAAATACTGCTATTACCCTTAAAGACAGATCTGCGACGGTAGAAGGGACGTTTTATACAGATCAGTTTTCTCCTATTAAAAAAGAGGAAGTAACTGAATCAAATACCCTTGTTAGCACTGCCATTACGCTCTTTGATAGTTCAGTAAAAATGGCTGGTAAGGTAATAAAAAAAGGCAAAGAAATTGCGCATTTGGACGCTCTGCCTAGCAATGACGATGTATCAGGGATAGCCCATATAGAGGGAGGCGTTGACTGGAATAACAAATTAACAGGTAATCTTCATTTTTTTGCAAATAAGATGACACTTTATGATTATAACCATATTGACTTTTTAGTTAGCCCCGATCTCTATTTAACCTTCGATGAACGGGTGAAAATCAAGGGCAATATTTTTGTGGACAAGGGAAAGATAACAGTAAAGGAACTACCTGAAGGTGCGGTGTCTAATTCTAAAGATGTTATTGTCGTCGATATTGAAGTCCCTGAAAATGCGGCTACCTTGCCGGTTGAAATGGATTTAAAAGTCGACCTCGGTAATCGTCTCAAAGTTAAAGCATTAGGATTAGATACCACAATCAATGGTAATTTACTGATACGCAAAGCCATTGAAAAAAATATTACGATACATGGTGAATTAAATTTGGTAGATGGTAGTTACCGCGCATTAGGGCAACAGCTGGTTTTACAAAAAAGTAGAATTAATTTTCAAGGTGTACCTGATTCTCCCTATATTTCTATTGAAGCAATTCGCGATCCCAATAAAATTGAAGACAATGTGACAGCTGGCGTACGCGTAACAGGTACACCAGATGAATTATCACTGGTTATATTTTCCGATCCTGCCATGTCACAACAAGATGCATTATCTTACCTTACCCGTGGCAAATCATTACAAGCCAGTTCTGATACGCAAGGTAACAGTCAACTTGCCGGTCTGTTAATTGATCTCGGAGCCGAACAATCATCAGACGTCATCAGTGATATCGGAAAGACAATTGGCATTAAAGATTTGGCACTTAGTTCAAGTGGCAGTGGAGATAATCAGTCTGTGGGAGTAAGCGGTGAGATAGCACCGGGTATTGAGTTAAGTTATGGTGTGGGGGTGTTCGATAGTTTTACCGTGTTAGCGATTCGCTATGAAATGTTTGCACGTTTTTATATCGAAGCATCGAGCGGTTTAGATCAAGCTATAGACGCTTACTATGAGTTTGACTGGGATTAGAGTGTCGGTTCAGAAGTCACAATTACCATTGTGACGCGGTGCTTTAATCCTTGTTTTTAGCTGTTTGTGCTAATAATCCGCATTCACTGACCACCTCACTCCATCTCCGCGGCATTGTAAAATAGAAGCCTTGAACTATATCGCAACCCAGATTTTTGATATGGTCAAAATCAGCTTCAGTCTCAACGCCCTCGACAATTACCTCCAGTTGATAGACCTTTGCAAGCTCAAAAATAATATCTAGCGTAGGTTTTTTACCAACGGGAGTACTGTGTAAATTTTTAACAAACGAACGATCTATTTTCAAAGTGTCTAACGGGTAATGAACTAACTGACTAAATGATGTATATCCGGTGCCAAAGTCATCAATCGCAACACGTACACCTAAAGATTTGATCTGCGTAAGGCGAGTGATAGCTTGCTGATCATCCGGCAACAGGCACGACTCGGTTATCTCAAGCTCTATCTGCTTAACATTTACATTGTAACTCGCCAGCAGCTGTTTAAAACGAGTATAAAACAGATCGTTTCTTAATGATTTAGAAGATATGTTGATCGATAAAAAACCATTAAAGCCGGTTTTTTTGACCAAATCTTCAAGTTTAATTAATACATTTTCAGCAACCCATAAATCAACAGTTAAAATAAGATCTGATTTTTCCGAAATGGGAATAAAAAGATCCGGCCCAATATCAATATCCATAAGGGCAGGGCATCTCAGTAACGCCTCATAGCCTTTGAGTTCGAGTGTTGTGGTGTTGTAAGCCGGCATGAAGAGTAAGAATAATGAATTATTGTTTAATGCATTGGTTAATTCCGTCTCAATCATTTTTTCTTTATCCATTTTCTCTTTAATATCGGAAGAAAATAGTTTGACGTTATTTTTGCCATCTCTTTTGGCTAAGTACATCGCATCATCAGCTTGATTTAATAATGTCTCTCCATCGTTAATAGTGTCATTAGAATAAGCGATACCGATACTTGCGTGAACATCATATTTATCGTTATCTATGGTAAAACCATTTTGAAAAAGATCACAAATTCGTTTACCAATACTCTCTATCGCCTCCACAGAGGGTAATCCATTCATTAAGATAACAAACTCATCTCCTCCAAGTCGAGCTATGCTGTTAATCGTATCGCTACTAACGAAACGATCGTCTGCTCTTAATGTTTGCGTCAATCTCTGGCTAAACACAACCAACAATCGGTCACCCGTATCGTGTCCAAAAGTATCATTTACAGATTTAAAATTATCTAAATCGATAAAAAACAATGCAATATAGGTTTCACTATTTTTATTCAAGTGAACTATGGATGATAATTTTTCATTAAAGCTTCCCCTGTTGGAAAGGCCTGTCAGCGGATCATTATTTGCAAGGGTATTTATTTTACTGATAAGTGAAATATAACTTTGATTTAGATCTGACACCTCATCGTTGCTGGTTAGCGGTTTAAGATCGACAACTAATGTTGCTTCAACCTCCTTGATACTTTTAGCCAGTGCCGTTATCGGTAATATAATTTGTTTCTCTATGATCCACACAAGGAGTAAATAGCTTAATATAATGATGGCGATATTTAGTAATATAAGTTTCATCAGAATATTATTTAAATTCTCAGAAAAATAATTTTTATCAAGCGTGAATACAATATCCAATAATGTAGATCCAAAACCACCTTGATAAAAGTCGTTATCTTTTAGTTGGAACGGCGTACTGGTCAGTGATATTTTTTCCGTTATATCGCTTTTAGCTGTCAACTTATATTGGAGATAGCCATGATGCGCTTCCATAAGACGTTTAATTTCTGTTTCGATAAAATCGAAATTCACTTCAGCCTGCACCAGATAAAGATCATAGTGTTTATCATAAAATTGTTTGGAAGTTAGCAGATAGGGGGAAAACACTTGAATAACATTAAATTTTCTATGACTATCTGCATCTTTAGTGTCATCAAGGAAATAGTAATACTGAGCTATTTTCTGATCATCTGTACTTTTATCATTAACCCTTTCTAATATTTTTTTAGTTTGTTTTTTTAGAACAGGTTCAGCAAAAGGGTCTTGCGTATTCACATGTATAATCAATTCGCCATGAGAGTTATAAATAACAAAATCATTAACGATATTGTTGGAACGGCTGTCGTTATCTATAAATCGATTGAGAAACTGCGTGACGTAAGGGGCTGCCAATACTTCCTTGCGTTCTTTGGCATTGAAAATCAGCGCTGCTTCTTTACTATCAATTTTTTGTCGTAAATAGCTTTTCAAATAGACAAGTTCATACTTGTTTCGAAGTAAAATATTTTCGATATGATCATCAAGTGATGAAACTTTATTTTCTATAATTTGTGTTTTATAAACATCATAGTAAACAGCAGAAACCAGAAAGGAAACCATCACGATCACTGGCAATATAATATATCGTATTTTTTTCCCAAGTTTCATAATACCGCTACTCGTTAATGTTCAGTATTGAAACGATTCTGTTACGAATAACAAGATCATCACTGGAAAGGGGTTGATAACGATGACTACGCTTTAGCGTCTCTACATCGGGTGAAATTTCGCTATCATTTTTATATTTATCACTTGCCATTAACTGTGCGGCTTCATTTGTCGTAGAAAACCACACATCTGACGCATTTTTATAAGCTATAGCAGGATCATTAATAAAGCCAAGAAATGCTCTTGTCCCATCTTTTAAAGCACCACCGGAAGGGGATGTAAAACAATCCACAAAAAATAACGTCCCTTCTTTAGGAACAACATATTCCCAATCGTTTTGTCCCGTACTTTTTTTAATATTATATAAATCACCCGAATAGATAACGGCAAGCGTCAATTTGGAATCCTTGCCTTGTTCACTAGTATAGCTGATAGGGTAGCCATAATTAAGTAGATATTTCGATTGTGCAACGAGTAATGAATAAGCCGATTTCAACTCATTTTCATCTCGAGTGAAGGGATCAAAACCTTGAGCAAGGAGGGCGATCGCTACTGTATCCACATCATCTTTGATCATCATTGTTGTGCCAATATGTTCTTTCGGGGGGGGCAGAATATCATTCCATGAGTCTATCTTGTTTTTCGAAACAGAGGTTCGATGCACAATACCCATAGTGCCTTTTGCATAAGGGATACCATACTGACCGCAAGATTCCTGCCATTGTTGACCTATATACTGCAGGTTATCGATATGAAGCGAATCTAAAGGACGCAAAATGCCCGCTTTGCCATAAAGAAGCGTTGTTGCATTATCAACGAGCACCAGATCATACTTTTCTCCCTGACCATTTACTAATATAGCATTGCGATCTACTTCGCTATCATAAAAATAGATCTTAACAGTGTGGCCTGTTTTTTTTGTAAAGGCATCTACCACCTCTTCAGATAGAAAATATTCCCATGTTAAAATTTTTATTTCTTGGGCCAATAGTGGAGAAATGAATAAAAAAGAAAATAGGGCCCGTAAAATATATTTCATAAATAGTCCTAGGACATAGCAGTGACAAAAATAAGACAATAACGAAGATAAAGTGTAATAATCGAGTTTATAGCAGACGGGCTTAATAAAATAACTCACTGAAAAACATACTATTATTATAGACTAAAGCTATTGAAAAGTAATTTTGATCAGATCTGTTTATGGAGTACGCGTAACCATCTAAGATAGCGGCTAGATCCACAATAAACCTCAACCGGTCACTTCTAACGTAAAAAATTAAAAAGAATAAGGGATAAAGAAAGGGGCATTATAGATACTTATATAACGCATATGAATCAAGTAGTTAGCAGAGGTGTGTGTTATAAGTTTGTTGATAATTTTTTTCAATACTACTCGCGTTTTGACGGTATACGAGCGCGTAATGTTGAGGAGCATATTCTGAAACGCCCATACCAGTACATTCTAAATTGTAATTTGCCAATCTTTTATGAAAATTTATTTTTCTAATCACATCCGGATTTTGTAGCCAGGTTTCATTATTAAGATGCGTAATAATAACCAACATATCAGCATCGGGTAAATCATCAACTATATTTTCGAAATGAAAATCATTACTAAGAGTTTGGTGTAGTTTGTAAATCGGCATTTACTTACCTTATTTAATTGTTAACTCATTTAAATTTGACATTATCTATATGTTATACTCGACAGGTAAAAAGTCACGGTTTTAGTGAATTAAATCGATATAATCGCAAATTAAAATCAATTTAAAGAGGTGGATCACAGAAGGGGGATAATTAAAATTGATTATTTTTAGCCCGTTGAAGCGTGTAGTAAAACAAGCCAATCTAACGGTTCGTAATAAAGTGGCCGCGTTGTTATAGATAAATTAGCTTACGGTCTAATTCACAGAGCACAAATAACGTTTCATATTACCTGTTAGATTGCACCACAAGGCGTATCTACTGTTGTGAATCTGCTATATAAATCAAAAATTGAGAATAAGGGCGGTTGCTATTATATTTATTGGTGCGATAAATGAGTGCGTTATGGCTACTCACAAATCACTGTAAATTCAATCCTCCTGTGATCATGACTTGATCCTCCTAAAATACCTACCATTCAATTTTCACAAAATAAGCTATATATCAATCATATTGACTAAGAGCGGCTATAATCAAAGTATTGGTTTTATCCCTATTTCACAAATTAAATAACAATTTATAATCGATTAATCGGCTTTAACATATAAAGGGCGGAAAACATGAAAACGTTATATTTTGTTCAACATGGCCTTGCTCTTCCTGAAGAGGTCGATCCGAACCGGCCCTTATCAGAGACAGGCTTCGAGGAAAATAATAAAGTCGCAACTTATCTAAAGAATCATAATATAGAGATCCATAAAATATTTCATAGTGGAAAATTGCGGGCGATGGAAACGGCGGCCCAGTTTTCGGAAGTATTGGGCGTGCATTACGTCTCTAAAATTAGCGGAATGAATCCCAATGACAGTCCTACACTCCTAATCAAACAAATTACTGAAGACGCCGTAATGTATGTCGGCCATTTACCAAATATCGATAATATAGTTGCAACTCTGCTTACACATGGTGGTATGAATTCAGTGCTGCATTTCCAAAATTCGGCGGTTGCATGTATTGAAGTTGACGGAAAGAATGTAAGTCTTAAATGGTTTATAACGGCAAGCATGTGTTGAGGTTTTACCCATTAATCACGGGATAATATTAACCCGTCTATATTAAGGAATGTATATTATGACTCAATTAAAATCGATTCCTGATCTCGGAGCTCAAGTTCCTGAAATGAAAAATTCACCCATTGCAGATGAGTGTGAAGAAGAGTTTGATGTGGTTAGGCAGGAGGTTGAAGAGTTACCATGTTGCTACTTTAATAATGTCAGTTATCCCAATGGAAGCTATGTTCAGAGCGGCACATCAGTGTTGGTGTGCCGTAATGGCCTGTGGGTTTATCAAAGTAATAGTGATCTTGATAAACCTTAGTAAAAATGAGACTTACACAGCCATATTTTAGTAATGACGTACTCGACATTGCCCCTGATTTATTGGGGAAAAAGTTAGTGCGGGTTTTTAATGATGGTCGCAAAAAAGAGTATCTGATCACTGAAACAGAAGCATATCGAGGCCAGGAAGATTTAGCTTGTCATGCCAATAAAGGCAGAACAGCAAGAACTGAAGTGATGTTTCATGATGGCGGACTTGTGTATGTTTATCTGATTTATGGTATTTATTGGATGCTAAATATAGTTACGGGCGAAAAAGAAAACCCGCAAGCAGTATTAATTCGAGGATTACAATCGATACAGGGTCCTGGGCGAGTCGGTAAGAAATTGCAGTTGGATAAATCGTTTTACGGAGAAGATATTGCAACATCACAGCGGATCTGGATTGAAGATGTCGCTAAGCCTGTAAAGTATATTGCTTTGAAACGTATTGGCATTGCTTATGCCGGCGACAAGTGGATTAATAAACCGTGGCGTTTTGTTTTACAAAAATAGCAAAGATAGAGTATTGGTTTAAATTAGGATAAACAGTTCTTAATTTCTCTTTAACAGGGTTAAAAACCATGTAAGAATCTCATTTTAATCCTAACAACCCCCCTACAGTAAATAACACATGACTGCGCATAATGTATATTATGTTAAATAGCCTTTGTGGATAGATAAGCAGGTTGCTTTGATTTTGTCATTAATACTTTAACTCTGAACCTGGTTCAGCCATCACTTACATTCTATTGAACATAATCCTATTTAACATAAAATGTATAACATACTGTTATCTAATATGTTTTTCGCACTTTGCAGTTATTCGAAATCAGTTCGATATTTATGTGCTAAATCCGGTTCTGCAATATAAGACAAGATCTTTTATTTGGGATTTATGCTTTTGTGTATACTAAATAATCTAATAACGGCTTATTATCAGATAGTTACATTCATTCCTTTTTACCAAATATTGCCTTAATCCCTTGCCGTTATTGACACCAAGTGCCTCTTTGAGTGATATATAGGCGCTCTGTGTTGAAATCTGGAGTTAAATTAAGGTGTTTCCCTTATTAAATAAAAGCTACGTGACTTAGTTTTAGGAAAATAGTTTCAAATTCTCTGCTTTGTTAAATTTGCTTTAAGTCGTCCTAAATAACAGGAAGCGACTTCAGCAAAATTAGTTTGCTGCACTGCTATATGGTTTTGCCAATATTGTTCACAGCTCTTTCTTATTTGGCTGACTTTGAGCTTGTTTGTAAGTTACGTTGTAAAACAAGATTGATGTAGTGATAAAGTTGATCAGTTAACTCACTACTTAGCATTAGTTTATTTGTGCTTCTATGTGCAACAATATTTTTTGCTTCAGAATATATTGCAGACAATAAATGAATTACCGCGTGATCCATTTCAGAATCAAAATATGTTAACGCTTTAGTCAACTCATTGAATTGCATATCAGGTATCATCAGTAATTCGTGCAAACTGTTTTCAAAACGTTCATTGTGATAGTTTTTGATACCAAGATTATAAGATAAATCTATTTTTTTTTGTATGCGATGTCCAGCTTTCCAAGATGATAACCATTAATCTC